>JAFOCZ010000142.1 GCA_017380955.1 Alistipes sp. | reverse complement strand
TGGGAGAGTCATTTCTGGCTCTCCCAATCTTATTTCTCAGCATATCACATCATACCATTCTCTTTGCAATCAGATATTTGCCAACTGACGACCCACCTCACGCAAGGCATCAAGAATCTCCTTTTCACGTTTCTCAGATGGTCTCTTTGTGCCATAGATATACTTTGAAAGCAGGCTCTTGTGAATACCCAATGTGCGAGCCACCTCTGACACGTTGAGAATCGGGAATTTACGAAATGCCTCGGAGATAGCATTCTCTGTGGGCTGCGCTCCATCCGTGAGACTCGATATATGAATATCCTCATCTATCTCTACCCAACGTACTGCATCACCAAATTTGTTAATTTGGTACTGCTCGCGCTGTGATGGTGTCGCCTCCTTTAAAGCAGGGAAGAACTCTAACGCCTTGCGGTACTCCTTCCCGCTATCGGTGACAACACATATATCGTTGCCGCAAAACGAAATTTTAACAATCTTCTCCATAGTCAAACATTATTTTACTCCTTATCGAAATAATCGTGCCACGCCTTGATTATCTCATCCTCATACATCTCTACCAATTGTATCGCCTTTTTCAACTCTCTTGGCTTTAAACCTCGGTTTTGCACCACCTTGCGAGTGGCAATCTCAATCTTTGCATCGTTACCGCCATACTCGATATGAACGTGTATAGGCAGGTGCTCATCAGAATAAAAGAAGAAACGAAGTCCGAATATCTCAAAAATAGTAGGTATTGTAATATTTGTTTTATATTTGCAAATATAGGTCTAAATTTTTAGACCTGCAAATATTTCGATATTTTTATTACAGTTAAACAACCTTAGAATACCTCTCTCATAATTCTTAGCGACTCCACATTATTTATCGCATCGAGGTGGAAGGAGTAGTATTTGAGCATCGCCTCGAGGAACGATGCGCGCTCCACGCGGTTGAGACCGATCTCGCCGAGATAGCGGACATCGCACTCGAGCATATCGTGCAGAATACGCGCATTCTCGGGCGTGAGGGCAGCGCTGGGGATAAGGGCGTGGGGCGTGAAGTGACCATCGCGGATATCGAGCCACGCACCATCGGTATACTCATTATCGGGTGAGAAACCCAATGGGCGGCTGAGGTTTGCAAGAAACCATAGGTGGAAGTTGGCAATACCCTCCTCCAGCACATCGAGAGCCGCCACAGAGCCCCACACAAAGTCGAACAACCCCGAACCGGGCTCGCTCTCCTTAACAAGGCGATACAGCACCTCGGCCATAAAGAGCGCCATCGTAGACTTGCGGACATCGAAAGGTGTGCTCTGCAACACCATACCTGGCACTAAGTCCTTCATACGGTGCATAGACATCTTCGACGAGGCAAGACCCTCAAACTCAACAGCAAACATAGGCTGCAGCAGTGCCATCTTAGACCCTTTAGCCGTAGGGCGCACACCCTGCACCATATAACTCTGACGACCACACACATCGGTAAGCATATGCACAATAACCCCCTTCTCGCCATACTTCAGTGTACCGAGAACTACGCCACGTGCCTTATATGACTTCATCGCCATCGCTACTCAGGGTCGTGCCAGCGTCCGTCGCGCTTGATAATCTCTATAAGGTGGTCTATAGCCTCCGACTGGTGGATGTTGCGCTCCACAATCTCGCGACCGCGGTAGAGCGTGATATGCTCGGGTGATGAGCCTACATAGCCATAGTCAGCATCTGCCATCTCGCCAGGGCCATTTACGATGCAGCCCATAACGCCAATCTTCAAATCCTTGAGGTGTGAGGTACGCGCCTTGATAGAGGCAAGCGTAGACTCTATGTCGTAGAGCGTGCGACCACAACTTGGGCAGGCTATATACTCCGTGCGTGAGAAACGCAGACGTGCCGCCTGCAGAAGCATAAGTTCTATATCCTCAACAACCTTTGCATCCAATTGCGGAGCATCTACCCACACACCCTCAGCAAGACCATCTATGAGCAACTGTCCCATATCCGCTGCGGCATATATCGCCACACGCTCGGCATCTGCACCATCATATCTGCGTCGTAGCACCTTAGGGCGGTTATCCTTGCTGTTGAGTATCGCTGCGCGCCACTCGTGCGTAGGGTTATCGCTATGAGCCTCCACTATGTCATACTCTGCGGTCATCTCCGTGTGGATAATAGGACGCGCCGTGGTACGCGCACGGAAGGATGTTGGTGAGTAACCATCGAGGCTCTCAACCTCAAACTCCGCGGTGCGACCCACGAAATACTCCGCCAACAGGCGACCCACAGGCACCTCATTCTCAGGCGCTTCAGTCAATGACACACGCAGCGTGTCGCCGATGCCATCCGCCAGCAACGCACCGATGCCCACAGCACTCTTGATACGACCCTCGATGCCATCGCCTGCCTCCGTAACGCCAAGGTGCAAGGGATATGTCATACCCTCCTTTGCCATAGCCTCAACCAGCAGACGGTAGGCGTGTACCATAATACGCGTGTTGCTCGACTTCATCGACACCACCACATCGTCGAACTCCGCAGCACGACATATATGCAAGAACTCCATCGCCGAGGCCACCATACCCTCGGGGGTGTCACCCCACTCGTCGAAGACACGCTTTGCCAACGAGCCGTGGTTTACGCCTATGCGCAGCGCAACACCACGACGCTTACATATATCTATAAGGCTCTGCAACTCGCCATTCGAGGTACGGAAGTTACCAGGGTTTATACGCACCTTGTCGACAACCTCAGCAGCCATCATAGCAATCTCGGGTGTGAAGTGGATGTCGGCAACTATCGCTGCACAGCAACCCTTCGTGCGCAACTGCTCCATAATTGGCGTTAGCGCCTCACCCTCCTTGCGTCCCTGTGCCGTGAGGCGCACTATCTCTGCACCAGCATCGGCGATGCGTATGGTCTGCTCCACGCTACGCTCCACATCTGCCGTTGGGGTATTTGCCATAGACTGTACCGCGATAGGCTGTTTGCCTCCGATTGTCACACCTCCGAATGCCACTTCGTGGGAGATGCGACGGCTATATTTTAGTGTTGTTCCCATAAACAAAAGTTTCTTTTTGCAAAGTTAACTTTTTTTATTGGTTTATCTATCGAAAATCGCAACTATATCACAACTCTTTGATTTTCAATGATTTAAATATACTATTTGTAACTACCTGATTATCAATGAGTTGAAAAATTCGTATTTTCACCCTCATTCATCTACTTGATTTACAGCACATTACAACCTCGACCGCTGAAATATTTTTGCCCAAAAAATTTGGTAAGCATATACACATTATGTAATTTTGCAATAACGAAAACAACGAATTAAACCTTTGAGTTATGAAACGACTAATTAACCTATTGTTGCTGCTTCTCGGCTTTAGTGCCGTTAGTTGCAATGGCGATGATGAAATGGTTTGTATGTATGGCGTTCCTACTGTCGATTTCCATCTTATCGCACGCGTAGTAGATGAGGAGAACAACCCTATCAGAGGCATCCAGATTTTGGACAGTCACCCCAATGAATCATTCGGTTATGAAGGATGCTATACCGACAGTAATGGCAGGGTGAACTTTAAGGGTAAGAATAGGTCTGTTCCCACAAAACTTCTTATTAAGGATGTCGACGGAGAGGAGAATGGCGGAGAGTTCGAGGATAAGTTATACGAGGTCAAGTATAACGAGGTGAGACAGATTGCCGAGGGCGATGGTGAGTGGTATGAGGGCAGTTATAAGATTACCATCGACAAGATTGTTATGACCAAGAAGGTTAAAGACCCTATCATATGGGATTATGCGCCATTCGACCCTGCGTTTGTGATTGTTGACGAGGCACTCAACAACATTGCCACCACCGACCCTGACTGGCTCTTAAATATAGAGATTGAGTACAACGGCGAGATATATAAGGTAGACCCTGCACTCAAGGAGTTGAAACCATCGACAATGGAATATGTTGCAGGACCTGCAGAACTACGCTACGACGAGCATAACCAGACATTCTTCATATTCGGAGAGTTCACAATGGGCGAGGATGGAGAGTTTAAGGTGCGTTACAAGGAGTGTGAGTGGCAGATTCGCTTCGACACCAACATTCTTGGGGATGGCTGCAGTGAGTCGAAGGTATATATCAACGACGTGGAGACAAAATCTGTTAAGGGCGCTGCGGGCGAGGATTACGTTGTGCAGTGGTTCTACCAACTTATAATCCCCAGCGAAAACTAATAGATAACTGGTAAATACAACGGTGGTGAATTCGAAGATTTAAGCCTCGACATTGGTGACAAGGTGACGCAGATAGAGGAAGGTAGCGGCAGTTGGTATAAGGGTTCTTACGTTGCCGACCTCGGAGATATTACTATGACCCTCAAGGAGAAAGAGGAGCAGGAAGAGCAGGAGTAATAAAATAACAAAAGAGCGAGATGGGAAAGAGATTAGGACTACGCAAGTGGCTGGCGCTGAAGTTATACAACAAACTGCGCCACATACGCGCCGAGGAGCATAGGCTGCATACGCTATTTTGGGAGTGTACGCTACGTTGCAACCTGCAGTGTCGTCACTGTGGCAGCGACTGCCGCATAGACACCACACTTACGGATATGCCAGCCAAGGAGTTCTTCCGTGTATTGGACAACGAGGTAACGCCAAACGTAAACCCCAATAAGGTGTTGGTAATCCTGTCGGGTGGCGAGGTGCTTGTACGCAAAGACCTCGAGGAGATTGGCATCAACCTCTACCGCAGAGGCTACCCCTGGGGTATGGTGACCAATGGCTTGGGTCTCACACGCCAGCGTCTCGACTCGTTAATCCGCGCAGGACTGCACTCCATAACCGTATCGCTCGACGGCTTCGAGGAGCAACACTACCATATTCGACAGAATAAGGAGAGTTTCCGACGCGCAGTGGAGGCTGCGAAGATGATCTCGGCAGATAAGGAGTTGGCATCGGACATCGTGACCTGCGTGACACCAGCGCTCATACCACGCCTCGAGGAGTTTAAGGAGTTTCTATACTCCATCGGCGTGCGTCACTGGCGACTCTTCAGCATCTTCCCCGTGGGACGTGCCGCCAAGGATGAGAGTCTGCAACTCAACAACGAGGAGTATACATATATGATGGAGTTCATAGAGCAGACACGCAAGGAGGGTAAAATAGAGGCATCATACTCGTGCGAGGGCTTCATAGGTGGCTATGAGATGGAGGTGCGCAGAAGCCCATTTGAGTGCCACGCTGGCATCGGCATAGCATCCATTCGTGTGAATGGTGACATCTCGGGATGTACGTCGGTGCGTGGTAACTTCACCCAGGGAAACATCTACCGCGATAACTTCTGGGATGTGTGGCAGAATCGCTTTGAGAAGTTCCGCAACCGCAGTTGGGCGAAGAAGGGCAAGTGTGCCGACTGCAAGATGTGGCAATTCTGCGAGGGCAATGGTATGCACCTCTACGATGACGATGAGAATCTTCTCGTCTGCCACTATCAGCGACTGACGAAGTAAAACAAAAGTGACGTACATCAGCGGTGTACGTCACTTCTTTTATAGGGCTTTTATAAACTTCGGGAACTCGCTCCACAAAGGCTCTGTCAGCAGCCACCACTCACGAGCCTCGGCAGCCTGTGAGGGGCGCTCAGAAGATATATCACGGCGGAACGCCTCGTCATCGGGATGCTCCGCAGCGGTGAGTTCGGCATAGAAGGCCTTGAAGCGCGACTTGAGCAACGAGAGCAGCGACTTATCCAAAGCGCCATCGCGCTGGAATGATGCCCACAGGCGAGCAACAACAGCCTCGGCAGACTTCTCGGTGAGGTCTATAGTGATATCGTCAAAAGCCTCCCACTCCTCGGTGGCAACATAGCACAACGCCAAGAGGTTGACACCCTCGAAGTGATCCTCGGGGTCACAATCCAGGAGCATCTCCAACTGCGCCATAGCCATCTCCACATCACCGATACGAAAGTGGTCGACAGCCGAGCCATAGAGGATAGAGACCGCAGCACGGCTATTGGCGTGCTCCCAGCGCAGTGGCATAGCCTCATCCTCGGGCAGCGCCTCCATAAGCGTCTGGAACGCCTCGTAGCGCGCCTCACAAGCCTCGGCATAGCGACCCTCGGCAACAAGAGCATCTACAGACTCCTTATGGCGTACAAAGTTATAACGTCCCTTACCCTCGAGTTCGAAGGTCTGATCCTCGGTAGGGTTAAATTTCAGATCCACGTTTGACATCTCTTCTTATTTTAAGCATTAACAATCCTGAGACTACTGCCGTTGTGGCAGCACCATATACATATGCTGCAGTCGTAGCGCCCATACCCACAAACTGCATAGAGACAAAGATAAACGACGAGCATATATAGGTCATAAATATAGCAGGTACAAGGGCAAGGGCATAGAACGCACTACCCTTGCGCATCAGCCACGCGGTAATCATCCACAGCGTAAAGACCGACAACGCCTGGTTGGACCACGCGAAGTAGCGCCAGATAACATCAAAGTCGACAAACGCAATGGCGATGCCTATGGCGAAGAGCGGAAGGCAGATGATAAGGCGCTTATAGATAGGTCGCTGGTCGTAGCCAAGCATATCGGCAACGATAAGACGTGCCGAGCGGAAGGCTGTATCTCCCGAGGTGATAGGCGCTACGACAACGCCAAGGATAGCAAGGATACTACCCACAGTGCCGAGCGTAGTGTCGCTAATCAACGACACCACAACGCCGGCATTGCCGCCATTAGCCTCCATAAAGCCATTTAAGCCCTCAACACCACCAAAGAACGCCATAGCCATAGCAGCCCATATAAGGGCGATTATAGACTCCGAAATCATAGCACCAAAGAATACAGGGCGCGCCTGAGTCTCGGAGGTCACACAACGTGCCATAAGTGGCGACTGCGTTGCGTGGAAGCCCGATACCGCACCACAGGCGATGCTTATGAACAGCGTAGGCACAATAGGCAGATTCTCGGCATTGAAGTGCATATTACCCACCGAGGTTAACTCCGGAATAGTGTAGTCTCCAAAGAGCAACACCCCGAAGAATGCCAATGCCATACCTATGAGCGCAGCACCAAAGATTGGATATATCTTGCCGATAATCTTATCCACCGGGAGTATCGTAGCCACGAAGTAGTAGACGATGATTATCACCACCCACGCGAGATATGGGATATCGGTCTTGTCGGTGAGAATCTGTGATGGCGTGACGACAAACACCGCACCCACCAAAATCATAAGCAACGGAATAAGCAGCAGCGTAAGCCTGTGCATACCACTACCGAGATACTTGCCGATAATCTCGGGGAGACTCTTGCCACCATTACGAAGCGAGATAACACCCGATAGATAGTCGTGCATAGCACCTACGAAGATTCCACCTAACGTTATCCATAAGAACGCCACAGGGCCATAACAAGCGCCAAGGATAGCGCCGAAGATAGGGCCTGTGCCGGCAATGTTGAGCAACTGAATGAGGAATATCCTCCAGCGCGGCATAGGGATGTAGTCAACGCCGTCGTACATACTCCTGGATGGCACATCGGCCTTTGGGTCTATTCCCGCGATGCGCGACATAAGCCCACCATAGAGGAAGTACGCCACAACCAACACCACAAGACAAGTTATAAAAGTTATCATAACGCACACATTATATAAATAACATTGCGAAATTAACACTTTTTTGCGATATCTCACAGCAGAATCCGCTAAATTTATCTCTCCAAACGCCGAAAAGCCGACGGTCGCAAAGCGTCGGCTTTTGCCCATTTTTGCTATTTTCGGGGTTATCAGGCAAAAATCTGCAATTTTTATGAAAAATTTTTTCACTATGTATCTCACTGTGTATCTGCTCGTTAAATCACACCACCCAAAAAAAGATGATCACTCTGCCATGCGGTTTTCATCAAGTCATAAACCTGTCCGGATGCCTCGAAAATGATGCGCTGCAGGCGAAGCTCCGCATCCAGTTTTTCCAGATCAATTTCTGT
>JAFOCZ010000141.1 GCA_017380955.1 Alistipes sp. | reverse complement strand
TCTACCGCAAGCAGGATGTTGCTGTTGTTGGTGGCGGTGACACAGCGTGTGAGGAGGCTACATACCTCGCTTCTATCTGTAAGAAGGTTTACCTTATCGTTCGTAAGAACTACCTCCGCGCATCTAAGGCTATGCAGGAGCGTGTGTTCAACACTCCAAACATCGAGGTACTCTTCGAGCACAACACTGCTGAGGTACTCGGCGACGAGGATGGCGTAACAGGTGTTCGCGTGGTAAGCACCTCTGGTGAGGAGCGCGTACTCGACATTATGGGCTTCTTCCTCGCTATTGGTCACCACCCAAATGTAGAGGTGTTGAAGGGCCAGTTGGAACTCGACGAGCAGGGTTACATCAAGGTTCAGCCAGGCACATCTAAGACATCTGTAGAGGGTGTATTTGCTGCCGGCGACGTTAAGGACCCACACTACCGTCAGGCTATCACCGCTGCAGGCTCTGGCTGTATCGCAGCCCTCGACTGCGAGCGTTGGTTGCTTGCTCAGTAATCTGCGTAGCATAGATGTCGTTCAGCGTAACGATACTTGGCAACTCATCGGCAAAGCCTACGCCGAAGGCTCACCCCTCGGCACAGGTTGTAAACCTCAACGAGCAATACTACCTCGTGGATGCTGGTGAGGGAGTCCAACAGCAGCTCATAAGGCGTGGCATAAATCCGCTACGCCTTAGGGCTGTTTTCATATCACACCTGCACGGCGACCACTGCTTCGGGCTGTTTCCCCTTATCGCAACCTTAGGACTTGAGGGCAAACGTACCCCGCTGGATATATATGCCCCAGCGCCTATGGGCGAGATTCTGGAGTATCACCGCCGCTACTTCTGGGATGACCTACCGTATGAGGTTAAGTGGCACGAGGTGCGCACCACGGAGCACTATATAGTTATGGAGAACAGCACCTTGGAGGTGTGGGCAGTGCCGCTCAGACACCGTGTGCCTACGGCAGGCTACCTCTTCAAGGAGAAGGAGCCAGGGCTGAACGTCAACAAATTCAAAATAGAGCGTTACGGACTATCTATTGCACAAATAGTTGCGGCTAAGCGTGGTGAGGATATAACCCTCGACAATGGCGAGGTTATACCCAACAGCGTGCTAACGTACAAGCCCTACAACGGGCGCTCGTATGCCTATCTGTCCGATACCAACTACTCGGCACGTGCTGCAGAGAGGGTGCGTGGCGTAGACCTCCTGTATCACGAGACCACATACTCCTCACGCGAGGAGAAGTGGGCGAAGGGTCGTGGACACTCCACAACTACGGAGGCTGCGAAGGTGGCACAACTTGCCGAGGCTAAGCGTCTGATTATAGGACACTTCTCATCACGATATAAGGACCACGAGGTGCTTGTGGAGGAGTGCAGGACAATATTCCCAAATACGGATATCGCCACCGAGGGCGAGACATTTTACATTGAGGAGCAACGATGACAAAGGCTGAGATTCAACAACTTCGTGCGCTGAAGGATA
Organism: Alistipes sp.; assembly: GCA_017380955.1. Taxonomy (GTDB): domain Bacteria; phylum Bacteroidota; class Bacteroidia; order Bacteroidales; family Rikenellaceae; genus Alistipes. The sequence goes on along the minus strand of JAFOCZ010000141.1, from coordinate 2,133 downwards.
AGCGTGCGCGCGACGAGGAGAGGGTGTTTATTGCCGAGGGCGAGAAACTTGTTGGCGAGATTCTCGACTCGCAGTTTGTGGTGCGCAAGGTATATAGCACCGATGAGCGACTTCGTGGTGCTAATGCTGAGCACGTCACAAAGCAGGAGATGGAGCGCATCTCGCAACTCACAACGCCCACCACAACACTTGCCGTTGTGGAGCAGCCACGTCATACGCTGTCACCCTCGCACCTGCGTGGTAAACTCACACTGGCACTGGATGGCGTGCAGAATCCTGGAAATATGGGAACTATAATGCGCCTTGCCGACTGGTTTGGCGTGGAGGATATAATATGCTCGAGGGAGTGCGCCGACTGCTATAACCCTAAGGTTGTGCAGGCTACGATGGGCGCTATACTGCGTGTCAGGGTGCACTATGTCGATGACCTTGCGAAGATTCTCGGCGATGCTAAGAATATGGGGCTAAACATCTACGGCACACTGCTCGATGGTGGAAACATCTATGGTGAGAGCCTCACACAGGAGGGGATCATCGTTATGGGTAACGAGGGACGTGGTGTTAGTGCGGAGTGCCGCGAGATGCTGACGCACAAACTTCTCATTCCGCCCTACCCTGCCGACTGCCCCACGTCGGAGTCGCTGAATGTGGCAATGGCCACGGGCATCATACTCTCGGAATTTAGACGCCGAGGCTAACGCAGAGACCTGAGGGTCTCTTTTTTTTGCTAATTAGTAGTGAGTAATGAGGAATTAGTAATGGGGTCATCTCTTCGAGATGATTTTAGATTGGGGATTGATGGGGAGAGATGGGGGTCTCTTTTTTTTTGAGTAACAGAGAAGTGAAAGGTGAAAACTGAAATGTGAAAAGTAAGGTGCGCTAAAGCGCAGGTTTATTATGTGATACTATGAATGTCATTCCGAGCGGAACGAAGTGTAGTCGAGGAATCTCCTCGCTATCGACTAATTGACTGTGGGTTGTACACTAGGAGATCCTTCGACTTCGCTACGCTTCGCTCAGGATGACATACGGGGTTACGGTAAATTTAGTATCAGAACGGAGTCAGGTATATCAGCAGATACTTTCTCGTCAGAGTAGTACAGTAGTGTTGCTATGAGAAGAAGGGTTTTGTTGTCAAAAATCGTGAGATGTGGTATATCGCAAAAATATCCCACTTGGCTTGTGAAATTTAGTATCAGAACGGTGTCAGATACTTTCTCGTCAGAGTAGTGCAGTAGTGTTGCTGACAAGAAGAAGTCCCGGATGGGTTGTACTTGGCGTACTACCCATTCGGGACTTTGATTGAAGCAACGCTAATGCGCTGCTATCACGAGAAAGGGATTAGATGATACCCTGCTCAAGCATAGCCTGTGCCACCTTCATAAAGCCGGCAATGTTAGCACCCTTAACGTAGTTGATAGAACCGTCTGGCTGCTGACCGAACTTAACGCAAGCCTCGTGGATAGACTTCATAATGAAGTGAAGCTTCTCGTCAACCTCCTCACCTGCCCAAGAGATGTGCATACAGTTCTGAGTCATCTCAAGACCTGAAGTTGCTACACCACCAGCGTTAACTGCCTTACCTGGAGCGAAGAGAATACCTGCATCCTGGAATGCCTTGATAGCCTCAGGAGTACAACCCATGTTAGAAACCTCAGCAACACACCAAGTGCCGTTAGCCAAAAGCTCCTTAGCGTCAGCCTCGTTCAACTCGTTCTGGAATGCGCAAGGCAATGCGATATCACACTTTACAGACCAAGCCTTCTTGCCGGGAGTAAATGTAGCGTCGGTAAACTTCTCAGCAAAAGGAGCAACGATATTGCGGTTTGAAGCACGCAACTCCAACATATACTCGATCTTCTCGTCGGTCATACCGTTGGGGTTGTAAACAACACCGTCGGGACCAGAGATTGCGATAACCTTTGCACCGAGCTCGGTAGCCTTCTTCGCTGCACCCCAAGCCACATTACCGAAGCCCGAGATAGCGATTGTAGCACCCTTGAGATCCTTGCCAGCACGATTGAGCATGTGCTCCACGAAGTACAAAGCACCGAAACCTGTTGCCTCAGGGCGAATCAACGAGCCACCCCAAGTGAGGCCCTTGCCTGTCAATACGCCGGTGTTGTACTCGCG
>JAFOCZ010000140.1 GCA_017380955.1 Alistipes sp. | reverse complement strand
GATAGGAGTGCCGATATTACCCTCGCTGCGAAACGCATAGCGTGGGGTAAGACGCTCAATGCTGGACAAACCTGCATAGCCCCCGACTATATTCTCATACATCGCGATGTAAAGGCGCAGTTTGTTGAGGCATTCAGAGATGCTCTGCGTGCGCTACACGGCGATGATGTGCGACGCAGTGAGCACTATGCGCGTATGGTGTCGGAGCGCGCCTATGAGCGTGTTGTGGGGTATCTGCAGTGTGGTGATGTTGTGGTTGGTGGCTGTCATACGACTGACGAGCGATATATAGAGCCTACGTTGCTTGATAACGTATCTGCCGACTCGGCGGTTATGCGTGAGGAAATTTTCGGTCCTGTGCTGCCGATGATAACCATAGATAGTGTGGAGGATGCTGTGGAGTTTATCCTTGATAGGGAGAAGCCTTTGGCAATGTATCTCTTTGGTGCAGAGGCCACGATGCGTGATGTACTGCGACGTACCTCGTCGGGTGGTGCTTGCATAAACGACACCATTATGCATATTGCCAACGAGCACTTGCCTTTTGGCGGTGTTGGTAACTCGGGTATGGGACGCTACCACGGTCGAGACTCACTATACTCCTTCTCGCACCGCCGCGCAGTGGTCACCACCCCAACGTGGATTGATGTGCCCTTCCGCTATATGCCATACCGATTATTCCGCTTCATAAAGCGATTGCTATAAAAATAGGGTGTCCGACTATGACACCCTTATTGTAACGAGAAAATAACCAGTTATACGGCTTCTTTAACTTACCACCTCGGCGTTAACTTTGACATAGTTATACCCCATACGGCGTAACTGCACCGCAACGCCCAAGGCAAACATAACCTTTGTGGTGCGGGCAAAGACGTGGAATGCCATAACACTCTGTGCCTCAACCTGCTCCTTGCGGATGAGCGACAACGCTCTCTCGGCACAACTGCGTACCATATCCTCAAACTTCGCAGCCTCCTCGCTCTCGAGAGGTATGCCTATCAAAATCTCGGTGATATACTCATCCATACAGTCGAAGCCACGAGGCTCGGTGAGCATCTTGTGGATATCCTCCACGCCCTCGTATCTGTTCCACTCCTTATCCCACAATACTGCGATGCCCATACCCTCGTACATAGCCCACGCTATGGCAACCAAAGGATACTTCGCAATCTCAGGCACAGCATCAGCCATATATGATGGTGCTGCGGCGTGCCACTTCTCGTTCAACTCCTCAACCTCAAGGAGTTGACCCTCGAGGAGTCCCTTCTCCGTAACGTGCTTTATGAGTGCTGAGCGCAGCGCCTCCTCGTATCTGTTGAGTAGTTCGTGCTGTTGTTCTGTCATATTATCTCTTCTGTTTTTTTGTTTTCTTACGTACCGACCACCCGAAGTGTCCTATGAGTTTGCCGAGGGTGAAATACTCGCCGTGGGAGTATACTATAGGCTTTGCCTTGTCGAGCGAGAACTTACCAGTCTCGGGGTCTATAAATCTCTCGTCAGCCTCTATGCCCACCACGTCGGCGATAAACATATCGTGAGTGCCCAACTCCACAACCTCGCGCACCTTGCAGCAGATTGATAGTGGTGACTCGGCGATGATAGGCGCAGAGATATGGTCGTTGGCCATAGGTGTCAACCCCGTAGCCTCCCACTTATTCTCGTTGCGTCCCGAGCGCACACCACACCAGTCCGTAGCGCGTGCCATATCCTCGGTTGTGAGGTTTATGGCAAACTCACCCGTGCGACGTATGATATCGTAGGAGTGGCGCTCCTTACGCACCGAGATGTAGCACATAGGAGGGTCGGTGCACACAGTACCTGTCCACGCTATGGTCAGCATATTATACTCCTCGGGTGTAGCACCACACGACACCAACACCGCTGGCAGCGGATATATCAGTGTGCCGGGTTTCCACGACTGCTTCTTGAAATTCTCCATACCTTAAATTTTAAGTGAAAGGTGAACGGTTAAAAGTTAAAAGTGAAAGGTGAAAGGTGAAAAGGGAAAAGTATGGTGTCTGCGACGCATATATATAATAACGTTGCTACTTCCAACCTCCGTTTCTCACTATTTCCTCTATTCATCGTAACCTGTGTCCTCGAGGAGGTTACCTCCCATAGCGGCTGCCACAGCCAACTCATCGCAGCGGTTGTTCTCCACCGTAGAGGCGTGACCCTTAACCCACACAAAGCGCACGTTATGGCGGCGGTATACCCTCAGAAAGCGCATCCATAGGTCGGGATTCTTCTTCCCCGCAAAGCCCTTGCGCTCCCAACCGAACACCCATCGCTGGTTAACAGCCTCAATGACATACTTCGAGTCGGAGTATAGCGTTACGTTCGAGCCATCGAACTTCAGGGCCTCGAGAGCCACGCACACCGCCAATAACTCCATACGGTTGTTTGTTGTGAGGCGGTAGCCTGCCGATATCTCCTTGCGGTGAGGGCCTGCGATTAGCACAGCGCCATAGCCTCCAGGGCCAGGGTTTCCGCGCGACGACCCATCGGTATATATCGTTATATCCATAAAATAACATTGTGAGAAGTGAGAAG
>JAFOCZ010000139.1 GCA_017380955.1 Alistipes sp. | reverse complement strand
TTAGCACGTGTTGCCTCTGGGAGGGCAACGGTGATAAGAGTCTCCTGCTCGCCCATATTCACTGCGAGATCATTTGACTCCTTCTGACAAGATGCTACTGCGAGCACCACTGCCAATAAAGCAAATAATTTTTTCATAATGTTTTGTTTAAAAAGTTAATAAAAGGAATTGATATTTCAATTAGTTTTGTTCGGCGTAGAAAACAGCAAAGGTCGTGGCCAAAAACCTCGAGAGGTATAGGCAACGACCCTATACCACACAATCGCCAGGTGGTGGCGTGTGTGGAAAATTAGAACAATAAAATTTATCTACAAAAGATTGGCAACTTACTGATTTATAAGCACAAAAATCCCCCCCCCCGATGCGGAAGAGGTCACGAGAATTTGACCAAGTGGAATTTAAGTACATATTGTAAGTTTGTTTTGCTTTAACGTTGAGACAAAGATAGGAAATAAATGGCGAATTGCAAGCATTTTCGCGAAAATTTTCGCTGCGTGATTTTGGCAAAAGGAGTGATTTTTAAGGTCGAAGGAGAGATTCTGCTCGCTTCTCGCGCGTGCGCCCGCGTGATTATATTAAAGTGAAAGGTGAAAAGTGAAAAGTATGGTCTCTGCGAGGCGTGTATATTAGTATAGTATGTCATCCCGAGCCTGTCGAGGGATCTCCTAATATACAAACCGCAGACAACGAGTACATAACGAGGAGATTCTTCGACTTCGTTTCACTTCGCTCAGAATGACATTTCTTGTGTCAGGGGAGTTATGGGGAGAGATGGGTAGTTATCGGGAATTACCCATCAATCCCCATCTCTCCCCAAAATTACCCATCACTAAATCGCTCCAACGGAGCGACCCCATTACTAATTCCTCATTACTCGCTACTAATTAAGCGACAGCGTCGCAGACACCTTACCTTTCACTTTTCACCTCTCACCTTTCACTTTCCTCGTGGCGCGGTATTTGTTTGTAGACATATGACGAAAAATTTCTAATGTTTTGGATTATGAAAAAATTTGTACTTTGTCTATTGTTGGTCGCTGCGCAGACAGTGGCTATGGCGCAGGAGAGGGAGCGTCCTTTGCGCTGGCAGGGCTTCGAGACCAACTGTTTCTGGGATAACTGGGAGGTGGCACTCGGAGGTGGCAACTCTATGCTCCTCGTCGCGGAGTCGTGGGGCTCCGACCCCGGAAAATTCATAAACCGCAATGGCTGGAATGCCAATGTGGGATTCACGAAGTGGGTAGTGCCAACGTTGGGTATGCGCTTGCAACTCGACGGTGGTGAGTTCCGCAACTACTCCTTCGACCAGCCACTATATGGCAGCGAGGCGTTCAAGACCCCATATATGTTTGTGCACGGCGATGTGCTTGTCAATATGTCAAACTGGATTGGTGGTTACAACCCTAATCGCATCTACACCGCGATATCCTATGTAGGCTTCGGCTATACGGCAATGTCGTGGACCAAGCACTCCGCAGGGTCGTATAATGGTGAGTTTGCCTTCTCGTCGGGATTCCTGAGTAAGTTTCGCATTAGCCCTCAGTGGGATATAGAACTCGACCTACGCACGTGGCTCTTCGCCGAGAAGTCGTTGCCAGCGGAGATTCGTAGCGATGGTCGCTATGCCGTAGGTCTCTCAGCATCCCTCGGCGTGGCATACCGCTTCAACCAGAGAGACTGGACACCGGGATATTCACAGGTGGAGGTGGATGGCTACATAGCAGCGATAATGGCCCTCGAGGATGGTCTCGTGGCCAGCGACGTGGCGCTTGTGGAGGCTGCGAAGGAGATAGAGGCTCTCGAGGCTAAGAATAAGAGTCTTGAGGCGGATATCGCCAGGAGCAAGGCGGATAAGCCGAAGCCTTGTCAGGGTGTTAAGCCCGAGTGTGTGGCATTCTTCGCCATCGGCGATGCCACGATATCGGACTATGCGTTAGCGACCCTCGAGACCTATGTGGAGCAGATTCGCAGTAACGATATGCCTATCACCGTTGTCGGATATGCCGATAAGGAGACTGGCAGTGCACAGCGCAACGAGCAACTTTCGAAGGAGCGTGCCGAGGGCATTACGGCGTGGTTGATGAAGTGGGGTATAGATGCCTCGCGAATCACAACAGAGTGGGTAGGTGATACCGAGGTGGCGTTTGAGTCACCAGCATCGCCGATAGTAAATCGCTGTGTGATTATAAAGTAATTAAAATAAGAAATGACCCATTTTGGGTCATTTCTTATTTTAACATTGAAGCCGTCTAACAAGGTTATTTTGGTGTTGCACTTGTCCTCAAAAGCCTCATTTACGCTTAGTAAACTCCGGTTTTTCGGACTGCGTGCGCCTAAAACTAACTCTTGTTATACGACTTCTTGAAATAATGGTCCATTATTTTAACATCTTATAGTGGCAATACATAAGTTTACCCTCGTCATCGCGCAGGTGCATACCTCCGCCACGACAAAACTCCCACACCTTGCAATCGCCACACTCTCCACATCGTGTCCACTCACGGTTGCGGAACTGCGTGAAGCGATTCTGCCACACATCCCAGAACTTGTCGCGGTAGATGTTACCCTGGGTGTAGTTGGCACGCACAGAGGTGCATCCCGAGATGTCGCCATTCACACGTATAGATGCCACGTTGACACCTGCGTTGCACATATAGAAGTGGTCACGCACCTCGCTCTCATAGCCTCCCAAGAAGCCCTCACAGGCGTAGTTGAGGTTTATGTGACCCTCCTGGCGTGTGGTGCGCACAAACTCCATAAGGCGGCGGAACTGCTCCTGGTTGAGATGCAGAGCCTCGTCGCGCTTGGCACGTCCTGCGGGGAATATCGAGAATATGCGCCAGCGCGCTATGCCCTCCGAGATTAGGAACTCCTTCCACTCCTCGAGGCGGTCTATCATCGCCGGTGTCACACAGGTAATAACATCATATGTGAGACCCTTCACCTCGCGGATGTAGCCTATGGCATTGCGGGCGCGTGTGAAACTCTCCTTACTCTGGCGGATGTCGTTGTGGATATCCTCGAAGCCATCGAAACTCACCGACACGCTGCGAAGTCCTGCATCTACCAACGAGTGCAGACGCTCGCGTGTGAGGCTCATACCATTGGTAACCATACCC
>JAFOCZ010000138.1 GCA_017380955.1 Alistipes sp. | reverse complement strand
CGGAGTATGTAGGCGCTATCGACGGCATCTCTTTGGCTCAGTCAGAGGAGATTATCGACGTGATGCTCACAGGTGCTTCGGCAACTGGTTATGAGAGCAACACAAACTGGTATACTACATTTGTTCAGAGCGTGGATGGCGTTGAGACATACCGCCTCGTTATGGACTTCTTCTGCCCTTCATCAGACTACTTGTTGGCAGGTTACTACCGTCTTGGCAATAGCGTTGAGGGTCGCTACATCGGCGTTGACGCAACATCTATCCGCATCGCTGGCGAGGGTCAGTACAACGCTGTGGAGGCTACAGCATCGGTATCTGTGGATATGAGCGCCAAGACCTACACCTTCGATATGTCGTTCAAGATTCAGGATGGCCGTACGTTTAAACTCGCTTACGAAGGCGAGGTTGCAGGTATGACAATTACCGATACCGAGGAGGTGCCTGATACTATCGCGTGGACATCAGTTACTGCAAGAAGATGGTACTCTGATAACTGGAACTTGAATGTTGCTGATGCGGATGGTAAGTATGTATTCGATTTCGACCTTCGCACAGGTAACGACGAGGCTAAATACCTCTTGCCAGGTACTTACACCTTGGGCGAGGAGGGTCAGTACATCGACTTCACATATAGCAAGTTTAATGGTAACGGCAAGGCGTTCAAGGATGCTACACTCATCCTCGTATACCACGACGATAGCGACACCTACGATGTGGAGTTTGACGTGACACTTGCCGATGGCACAAACTTCAAGGGTGCGTACAGCGGTCCTATCGCTGGTACTCCTGTAGAGTAATCAAACATAAAACCTTACGACTATGAAACGTTTTTGGTTAATGATAATGTGTCCGCTTGTTGCGCTTGCACTCCTCACAGGGTGCAAGGGCGACGAGCCTATCGACACCCCAACACCCGAGGATGCAGAGTTGACACTCGAGCAGACAACGGTAGAGGTGGCTGCCGACGGTGGTCACTTCGCAGTAAACTACACACTGACAAACCCTACAGAGGGTGCTGTGATAAAGGTAAACTGCGAGCGTGACTGGGTGAGGAACATCGTTGTGGAGGATGGTGCTATCGCATTCGACGTTGACGAGAGTTACGAGACCAAGGAGCGCAGTTGCCGCCTTGAGTTGATATACCCTGGCGTATACCCCAACCCCACTATCAAGGTTAAGCAGAGCGTAGGTAAGGAGCACTCCATCGAGTTCAACCTTATAAACGCCGCTGCTACAACAATCACCCTTGACGTCATCCCAAAGGATAAGAAGATGCCTTATGTCTTCATCCTCGGCAATGGCGACTACATCCTCGAGGGTGACCTTATGACCAACGACGAGGCTTTGTGGGCAAGCGACCTCGATATTTTTGAGAGTTTCGGTAACGCCTTCGGTTCGGATGCTACCGTAGCGGCAAAGGCATTTATGTATCAGGGTGATTTGATGTCGCACCAGTTCACAGGCGTGACACCTAACACCACATACGTTGCCTATGCCTATGGTTTCGACAACGAGACACTTACACCTCTGACCGAGATTTCACGTCTTGTTATCAAGACCGCCGAGGTTAACGACTACACCCTACACTTCGACTTCGACGTTAAGGTGGATGGTCCTAACGTATCGATGGACATCACACCCAAGGGCTACGATGGTTACTACTACTTTGGTGTATTCTGGGCAAGCGACGTTCCTGAGGGTACTGACCCAGAGGTTATCCGTGAGTTGTGCGAGGCAGACTGGGAGCAGCAGAAGGCACTATATTCGTCATTCTTCGACACTCCGGAGCAGGGTCTTAACTTTGTTTTCAACGAGTTGGCATACAAGGGCACTACACATCTCGACGTGGAGTTGGATGCCAACACCGAGTTTGTACTCTGGGCATTCGGTATGGATGATGAGGCGCTGCTGAACACCACACCCGAGACCTACTACTTCACAACAGGTAACGTAGCGGCATCGGCGAATGAGTTCACACTCTCTGTCGAGGAACTCTACTCGCGCAAGGCTACTGTGAAGGTGGCAACAACAAACGACGACACCTACATCGCTACCCTTGTGCCAGCATCACGCTTCGAGAATAATAGCGACGCGGATATTATCGACTACATCGTGAATAACTTCAAGTTGCAGTACACATCGGGCAATATGCAGGACACCGCAACAGGCCTTACGCCTAACACCGAGTATGAATTGCTGGTATTTGGCTGCCAGGCTGGTGCTCCTACAACAAACCTCAACCGCCTGAAGTTCACAACACTCGACACCGTATATGCCGACCTCGACTTCTCGTTGACCATCGGCAACTACTACGACGGCTCAGCGGTTGCTGCCATCAACCCCGACTACGCAGCATTTGAGGGCACAGTTATCGTGGGTATCACAGCGAATGCAGATGCCAACGCCACGGCGTTCTACTACACCGCTATGAATGCTCTGGACTACCCATACTTCACCTATGAGCAGATTATCGAGGGTCTTGTGGCCGAGGGTCCAGCCGATGTTGAGGGGTTGTATGCCTTTGAGTATGGCGAGCCATATATCTTCTTTGGCGTTGCCGAGGATGAGGATGGCAACTACACCAAGGTGTGGTCGTCAAAGGAGATAACCTTCACAAAGGCTGGCTGCTCACCTGCCGAGGAGTTCTTCGCCGAGGGAGCAAAGCAGGCATCGAGACTTTGCTTCAACGATGAGCCTTTGGCAAAGAGTCTTGTCGTGATGTTCTAAGAGGTTTAGACACATATATTATTAGGGCTGTCGCAACTTTTTGAGGTTGCGACAGTTTTTTTTTGCCTCATACATTAAATTTTTTCGGTGTTTTTGTTATATATAGATAAAGCAGTGTGTGGTGTGCAACCTTTTGGCACAGTTGAAGAGTAACTTTGCAACAGAAGAAGAGAAACAGGTATGACAGAAAATAGTATTTTACAACTCATATTATTGACTCTCAATACATTTCAATACACCGAAATTAGAGATTGTGCTATATAGTAAAATATACAAAAGTTTTTAAAATTCGAACGTGCCGAACTTTTTTTAATCGTTTCTTTGCGATAATTTTGCACCGTGAAAGATAGTTTAACCCAAAAATGTTTGCTTATGATAGACCACATACCACATCCGCATCCAGCAACACAGAGGGTTAACAACACATCTCTGCGGCAACAACGCTAAAGATAACAACACCAACAAAAAATTCGGTCGGCAGGTGTTAGATGACCGATAACTCGAGCCTCCTAAAGAGGTGCAACCGAGGCAGAGTGCTACACAACAGTAGCACAAGGCTTTTGCGCGCCATAGTCAAGGCATCGTAGCGCCATCGAACAGACGAAAACGAGATATATAGCACACTAACACTTAACATTTAACGATGAAACCAAGACGTAAGATTATGAGACCAATGGACAACGACTGGACCCCAGCAGAGATTGACAACACCGAGGAGTTGACACTCCTTAGCGCAGTGTGTCAGGTGATTGATGTAGTGAATGATTCGGAGTATAACCCCCGCATCTTCGAGGTTGCGGCACGCCCCATCGCCTACATCGCAAACAAGTTATCGCTTACCGAGACCGAGGCGGTGATATATGCCATAGTTATGGACATATACTACGACGGCAGCATCTCCATCTCAGACATAGCACGTTGCCTGGGCATTAAGCCTATCAAGGCTATGAAGTTCAACAAGCAACTTGACGCTTTGTGCAAGCGTAAGTTCCTGATTCGCAACACCGACAGCGACTCCCACGATAAGACCTACAGGGTCTCTACCGAGGCTGTGACATCGTTGCAGGAGGATACCGAGATGGTTATCAAGGAGGTTGTCATCAACAACATCGACGACTGGTTCTCGCAACTCGACAACATCGTCGTGTCACGATGCCAGGGTCGCATCGACTACAACACCCTCTGCCAGCGCATCGGCGACCTTGTGGAGAAGCATAAGGATATGCCATTCCTGAAACTCTTCAAGACCAAGGAGGAGTCGCTGAGCACCGAGGATAAGATGCTCTTCTGGTGGGGCTGTAATATGGTCGTTAGCGACTCTTTCGAGACCATCGAGGCCTGCAACTTCAAGAAGTTGTACGAGAATATGGCGATATACCGCCAGCAGCGTAAGAGCCTCTCGGCGGGCACTAACAACCTGCTGCGCAGTGGTCTCTTCCGCGTGGCACAGAATAGCGATAACCGCATTCGCGACTGCTATGAGTTGACACCGTGGGTGATGGAAAAGATGCTCGCAGAGTTGGAGTTGGGTGTTACCACAACGGCGGTGGCGAAGGATCTTATGTCGCACGACAACATCGTCGCCAAGCAGATGTACTACAACCCTCGCGAACAGCAGGCCATAGAGCGTCTTACGAACCTCCTACAGCCAGCACGCTTCGCTGAGGTGCGCGCAGACCTTGTGAAGAAGGGTTTCCGCAGCGGCTTTGCCTGCATCTTCCACGGCGCACCAGGCACAGGCAAGACTGAGACCGTATTGCAGATAGCACGCGCTACGGGACGTGACATTATGCAGGTTAACATCTCCGAGATTAAGAGTATGTGGGTGGGAGAGAGCGAGAAGAATATCAAGCAGATATTCTCGCGCTACCGCAAACTTGTCGAGGAGTCGGAGGTAGCGCCAATCCTGCTCTTCAACGAGGCAGATGCCCTTATCGGCAAGCGCCTGGAGAACGTGACACGCTCGGTGGATAAGATGGAGAACTCTATGCAGAACATCATCCTCGAGGAGATAGAGCGCCTCGATGGCATCCTCATCGCCACCACCAACCTCACCTGCAATATGGATAAGGCCTTCGAGCGCCGCTTCCTCTATAAGGTGGAGTTTGAGCGCCCTACGATGGAGGCTAAGTGCGCCATCTGGAAGTCGATGATCGAGGGTCTCAACGACGACGATGCCAAGGCATTGGCCACAAAGTATAACTTCAGTGGCGGACAGATTGAGAACATCGCACGCAAGAGCGTCGTAGACCGCATCCTCACCGGCGAGGAGTTGTCGCTCGAGGCACTCTACGGCCACTGCGACGCCGAGTTCCTGGACCGCAAGACCACCACGAAGATCGGTTACTAATAACAAAGAGGCTAACCGCTGTGGTTAGCCTCTTTGTATACCAAATACGGCAAACGGTTCAAATGCAGCAAAAATAACAACATCGTGCAATAATCTACTGCTGATGCTCGTTATTGGTATAGGTTTTGCAAGTTAAACCAACAGCTACGTTGGCAACGAGACAACGTAGTTAGGTTTCTTCATTTATTTAAGTTTGGGTTAGTAGTTTTTACAGAATTTGTTTCTGGAGCACAGGGAGCCGTCGGGAGACGCCTCCCTGTTGCTTTTTTTTATTTCTGTAAAAACTATGACGGTTTTTGGCGCAGCAACAATGCGCTGACGGATGAGTGCAAGCACTCATCAACAGAACAATGGCGAGAAGATTTTGTAAACAGGTTTACATTCTCCCCGCCATCGTTCTATTGTTGCTACGCAATGCTCGCCCGCGCATTGTCTGTCCTGCTGGGGCAAACGTTAGTAGTTTGAATAAGGTGTTTCGCTACGCTCCACAAAGTAGTTTTTACAGAATTTGTTTCTGGAGCACAGGGAGCCGTCGGGAGACGCCCGCTCGTTCTTTTTTTTTGTGTTTGTGCGTTGGCCATCAAACTTAAATAAATAAAGAAACTGCGTGTCGTTTCTTACCCACCCCCTAAATCCCCCGCCTCTGGCAGGGGACTTGGTTTCGCCATTCGGCTCAATAAAGCGGTGTGGCGAGCAAATGCCCGCCACATCTAAAATTAATAGTTTGAATTTGTGAGTTTGAAAGAAGCAACAATAGGTGTTTATTTCACTTCCTACACACAAGTCAACATTAATTGGCTAACGATGGTCATTATGATTGCAATATAGACATATATTTTACACTCTTCCCAAGCACCATTAATAGCTTTCCTACTTGTCTTTAGAAGATCCTCAACAAAAGACTTCGCTTTTGCCTTAGCCTCTCTTATATCATCCTTGACTTGTTCGTCATAAACTTTATACCCTTTTTCGCAATTAGCATTATATTGTTTCTCACCATCGCTTTGATGAGCGCGATATTCGTAATAACGTTTGAGTTCTAGATCATAACGAGCCCGCCTTTCGGGATTGCCTATAATATTATAAGCCTCATTAATATCCTGCATTTCTCGAGTAGTATCTAGCTTAGGATTCTTATCTGGATGCCATTTAAGTGATT
>JAFOCZ010000137.1 GCA_017380955.1 Alistipes sp. | reverse complement strand
GTCGCGATATCTCGGCGATGCTCTTCAATAGCGCCCACGAGACCATTGTCGAGGCGAAGATTGCTACCGCTATACATATCGCCCAAAGCATTGGCGATGGTACGTCGAACTCTACGATGAGGGGCGCTATGAGCGTTGCAAATGTGAAGAATAGTCCCAAGATGAGGCTGATGTCTGCGGCGTTTACAAGCACCGCCTCGCGGAAGATATATTTGCTTTTTGGGCGAGGTTTGGCGTTGGTGTAATTCTCGCGTTCTACGACTTCGCTGATACCCTCGGGTGTTGGTGCTTCGCTATCCTCAGGGCGGTCGGCAAAGCATACGGGGCAACTCTTTAAGTCGTTGGTGACTATGCTATTGCAGTTACGGCATAGCCATACATTTATCTCGTTGCTATTCATAGTTTTCTGCTATTTGTGTGTTGCCTCTGTGTGGTCAATATCACATCCTGCGCAGTTGCCCGAGCAGATGTTATCGCTGTCGCAATCCGTAAGTCCCATATCCTCGCGAGTCTCCTGTACTGCACACTTGATACCCAACTTCTGCATATTGGGATTTGTAGACACCTCAGACTGGATGTGGTGACCCTTGAGGATGTATGTGAGTGACAACGCAAGTGCGAAGAAACCTACAACGGCAACCGCGGCAATGACGGTAAAGAGTAGTGTTGACATATAATTTTAATTTTTTATGATGCAAAAACCTGAAAAGATGTTGCTCTTTTCGGTGCAAATTTATATATTTGCAGTTGAATTTGCAAATGTTATAGTTCGTCGTTAGGTGAACTGCTCTATTTAATTGTTTTATATTCACTTATTTAGTGTATGAAGATTGTCATTGCAGGTGCTGGAGATATGGGAACGCACCTCTCGAAGATGCTTAGCGGTAATGGTCACGACCTCACGGTGGTGGATGTTGATCCTAAAGCATTGGTTGAGGTGGGCAACCTCGTGGATGTGGAGACTGTGGAGGGTGATACCACACAGTTCTCGGTGTTGCGTCGTGCGGGTGTGAGACGTTGCGACCTCTTTATTGCGGTGCGCTCGGTGGAGAATGATAACATCCTCTCGGCGGTGATGGCAAAGCAGTTGGGTGCTAAGAAGGCTATTGCGCGTGTCGATAGCAACGAGTATCTCGAGCCAAATAGCAAGGAGGTGTTTATCGATATGGGTATCGACTACCTCTTCTATCCCGAGCAGATTGCAGCGCACGAGGTTATCAACCTGTTGGGTCACACATCATCTACGGAGTATATGGACTTTGCGGGAGGTAAACTCTCGATGGTGGCCTTTAGACTTGAGTTGACATCGCCACTCTTGGGTCGCACTATCATAGACGCCGACAACGAAGATGAGGATTTGGAGTATCGTGTGGTGGCTGTGGTGCGTGGCTCGCGTACCATAATCCCTACCGAGGAGGATAGATTCGAGGAGGAGGATATGGTCTATGTGGTGTCGCGCCACAACGCAACGCACAGGGTTGTGGAACTTTCAGGACGACGTGAGGTGAAGATTCGTAATATGATGATTCTCGGAGGCTCACGTATCGGAGTGCGTATAGCCAATGAGTTGCAAAACGACGTAGATATAAAACTTGTGGATTACGATGCAGACAAGGCTTTTCGCCTTGCAGAGCGTCTTGACAAGACCCTTATCATTAACGAGGATGGTCGTGATACCGAGGCTATGATGGAGGAGGACTTGGCAGGTATGGATGCCTTTGTCGCCGTTACAGGACGTAGCGAGACCAATATCCTTGCTGCGATGCTTGCCAAGCGTATGGGTGTAAAGAAGGTTATTGCCGAGGTGGAGAATATCAATTATATATCGCTGGCCGAGAGTATTGGCGTGGATACCATCATCAACAAAAAACTTGTTACGGCATCGAATATCTTCCGCTTTACGATGACCTCGGAGGTGCAGAACATAAAGTGCCTGACAGGTAGCCAGGCGGAGGTTATGGAGTTTATTGTAAAGCCTAACTCTCCTGCTACACGACATAAGATTCGTGATCTCGGAATGCCCGAGGAGTCTATTATCGGCGGTGTGGTGCGTGGCGATAGGGTATTTATCGCTGTTGACAATACACAGATTAATGCATACGACAGGGTTGTGGTCTTTGCAATGCCAGATGTCGTGATGCAGGTAGCCGAATATTTTAACTAAGAAAACACTAACTCTTACAAATTATGTATATAGCAATTGCCGGAAATATCGGAAGCGGTAAGACAACGCTTACCGAGATTCTTACAAAGCGTTATGGTGCGAAACCATACTACGAGGATATAGCAAACCCCTATATCAGTGACTTCTACGAGGATATGGGACGTTGGTCGTTCCACTTGCAGTTGTGGTTTTTGGGTAGCCGCATCCAGCAGACTCTCACGATGCTCTCCGATGAGGCGGATAATGTGGTGCAGGATAGAACAATATATGAGGATGCTCATATCTTTGCCGATAACCTCCACTCTATGGGTCTTATGGCAAGCCGCGATTTCGACACCTATATGAAGATGTTCAACATAGAGCAGACTTTGCTCCCAAAGCCTGATGTGTTGATTTACCTCAAGGCGAGTGTTCCAACGCTTATCTCGCAGATAAAGATGCGTGGCAGAGACTATGAGCAGAATATCGACGAGGAGTATCTCAGTCGTCTGAATGATAAGTATAACAATTGGATTGAGAATATCTATGAGGGCCGTGTGTTGGTGGTAGATAAGGATGTGGATGACTTTGTGGCTGACCCATCGATAATCGACCGCATATGCGCCTCGGTGGAGGAGATGTGCACCGGCAAGAGACAGTTGTAGTGCGTAACGTAATAGATGATATAAGACTATGGTAATTCCACTACCAGAGGAGTTTAAGTGCTCGATGCGTGAGACTTTGGGCGATGATGCCGAAAAGTTGTTCGCGGCACTTGATACTCCTGCAGAGGTATCCATAAGATTAAATCCCGCAAAGCCTGCTGAGGTCTACGATGGCGAGGTGATAGGGTGGTCGCCGAATGGGCAATATCTCGAGTGCAGACCTCAGTTTACGCTCGACCCGTTGATGCACGGTGGCGCTTACTATGTTCAGGAGGCATCGTCGCAGTTTGTGGCACATATCCTCAAGGGTGATAACCTCGAGGGTGCACGAATGCTGGATATGTGTGCAGCGCCTGGCGGTAAGACTACGCTCTACTCTTCGTTGGTGGGTCGCAAAGGTCTTGTTGTTGCCAATGACATAAACCGAGGTCGTGTGATGGCCCTCGAGGATAATGTCAAGCGCTGGGGTATGGGTAATGTCGTTGTCACCTGCTCGGAGCCTCGTTATATCGGAGATTTTGAGTTGTGGTTTGATGTGGTGGCTGTTGATGCTCCTTGCTCGGGTGAGGGTATGTTTCGCAAGATGGAGGAGGCGCGCACAGAGTGGTCGCCAGCATCTGTGGAGCAGTGCGTGGCACGTCAGCGCGAGATTCTCGCAGAGGCGTGGCGAGCGTTGCGCCCTGGGGGTAAGTTGATATACAGCACCTGCACGTTCAACAATCGCGAGGATGAGGGAATCGTGGAGTGGCTGATGGAGGAGTATGGTGACGAGATAGTTGCGGCTGAGAGAGTCGAAACGTGTGATGAGTGGGGTATAGTACGCTCGGATATAGGTGCGTTTCAGTGTTTCCACTTCTACCCTCACAGTGCTCGTGGTGAGGGATTCTTTGCTGCTGTAGCGCGTAAGGCTGAGGGTGGTGCTAAGCGCCGTGTGCCTAAGGCTCGTCGTAAGGTATTTGCGTCGTTGCAGGGTGCTGAGTTGGCTGAAGTGTCACGTTGGGTAGATGATGCTAAGGCGATGAGTTTTAGGAAGATTGACAATGTGGTGTATGGCTATGATAGTGCTGTTATGGATGATGTTACTCATCTCTCGGAATCGTTGTCGGTAGCATATTCGGGTGTTGCTCTTGGTCAGATTTTCAAGGGCGCATTAAAGCCCGAGCACTCGTTGGCAATGTTCGTAGGAAGAAGTCGCGGCGTAGTACCAGAGGTTGAGGTATCCCTCGAGGATGCTCAGAACTTCTTGCGCAAGCAGGATATTGATGCCAAGCAGTTTAGCGAGGGCATAAACATAGTTATGTATAAGGGTGTTGCAATAGGCTTTGTGAAGCGTATAGGCGCACGATGCAACAATATGTACCCTAAGGAACAGAGAATATTAAACTTATAAAGATATGGCAAAGTTACTTTATTCGATGGGTGAGGTGACCGAGATGTTTGATGTTAACGCATCGCTTATTCGTTATTGGGAGTCGAAGTTCGACTGCATCCGTCCTCACAAAAATAAGAAGGGTAATAGAATGTTTACCCCTTCGGATGTTGAGAATCTCAAACTCATATACCACCTTGTAAAGGAGAAGGGTATGACCCTCGAGGGTGCTAACCAGGCTATGAAGCGCCGTGGTAAGAGCGTGAAGCGTGACGTCTCTATCCTTGAGCGTTTGCAGAATATCCGTGCTATGCTTTTGGAGGTGCGTGAGTCGCTTGGTGAGGATTCTCCGGTTGAGTACGAAGCGCCTATCGAGGCTATGACCGAACTTATTTCGGATGTGGAGAGTGAGGCAAAGGCCGATGTTGTGGAGGGTGTCACAACACCTGAGGCTCCTGCAGAGGATATCCCTGCCGAAGAGCCACAGGAGGAGCAACCACGTCGTCGTGGTCGCCCTCGTAAGGTTGCCGAGAATCCTGAGGATGAGGCAGCGCAGGGTGTTACACGCCGTCGCACCAAGGCAAAGAAGAGCGAGGATAAGGAGTTGTTCCCATTCTTCGAGCAGTCGTTGTTCTAAGCGTGTTGCGGTATGAAGATTCGAGATATAGCAGCGGCGATAGAGGAGTTTGCACCTTTGGCGCTGCAGGCAGATTACGATAATTCGGGTCTTGTAGTTGGTCGTCTCGACGATGAGGTGCATAAGGCACTCCTCGCCGTGGATGTAACCGAGGAGGTCTTGGATGAGGCGGAGCGTGAGGGGTGCGATATCATCATCACCCACCACCCTATAATCTTCTCGCCTCTTAAGCGTTTTAACTCTGCAACATACGTTGAGCGTTGTGTGGAGCGCGCAATACGTAAAGGTATTGCTTTGTATGCTTGTCATACCAACCTCGACAGCACGGTTAACGGTATGAGTTGGCAGGTGGGCTCGATGATAGGCCTCGACTCTATGACGGTGCTCGAGCCTCGCCGCGACAACCCTGCTGTGGGCTATGGCGTTGTGGGAGTGTTGCCACGCCCCGAGAATGCAATGGCACTATTGTCGCGTGTAAAGAGTATCTTCGACGTGGGCGCTGTGCGCTATAGCGATTTGCCATCGGAGGATATGATGGTGCGCCGTGTGGCGATATGCACAGGCGCAGGACGCTCGCTGATAACCGAGGCTTTGGCGGCTGAGGCAGACCTCTATATAACTGCAGATTTGCGCTATAATGACTTTATGATGGGCGAAAATCGTATGATAATCGCAGATATTGGTCATTTTGAGAGCGAATTTTGTGCAATTCGCATTTTGGATGATGTATTATCAAAAAAAATGTGTAACTTTGCCGTTCGCAAGAGCGTATGCTCGCGTAACCCGATACACTATTTATTCTAAGAATAAAATAACTAATTGAATAACTATATGGCACAGAAGAAGACTAACGAAGTTGACTACTCGATGCAGGAGAAGATTATGGCTCTTTATGAGTTGCAGAAGATTGACTCGGCTATCGATGAGATTAATAAGGTGAAGGGTGAGTTGCCCTTGGAGGTGCAGGACCTCGAGGATGAACTCGCTGGTCTCAACACTCGTATTGAGAACATCAATGCCGAGATTGAGGAACTTAACTCATTGACACGTCAGCGCAAGCGTGAGGTTGACCAGGCTAAGATTATGATTGGCAACTACAAGGAGCAGCAGAACAACGTGCGTAACAACCGCGAGTACGATGCCATCACCAAGGAGATAGAGTATCAGGAACTTGAGATTGAACTTGCAGAGAAGCGTCTTAAGGAGTACTCACAGCAGATTAAGGCTAAGAAGGCTATCATCGAGGAGACTAACGAACTCGTTGCAGAGCGTTCTATCGACTATAAGGCTAAGAAGGCAGAACTCGAGTCTATCGAGGCTGAGACAGCACAGCAGGTTGCAGACCTCTTGGCAAAGGCTGAGAAGGCTAAGGAGCCTATTGACGAGCGTCTCTTGGCTGCTTACAACCGCATCCGCACCAACGTACGCAACGGTCTTGCAGTAGTTACCGTTACCCGTGATGCTTGTGGTGGTTGCTTCAACCGCATCCCTCCACAGCGCCAGGTGGATATCCGCCAGGGTAAGAAGTTGATTGTGTGTGAGTATTGTGGTCGTATTCTCGTCAATGAGTAATTTTCGATTTTATAGGGCATCTTCGTCCTATCCCAAAAGTAAGACCCCTCGGGCTGTACTATTTGTACTATCCCGAGGGGATCTTCATTTGTGATAGAACAAATCTGCTCCTCTAAAATCAAAAATACATTTCGCTTATAAGCATCATCTGCGGCCTATCCCAAAAAGTAAGAGACTCGGGTCTGTACGTTATGTACTATCCCTTGGGTGGTTTCTTTTGTGATGCACCACTACCACACCACTCTGACAATAAATCGGTTTTTCGATTTGTATAGGGCATCTTTGTCCTATCCCAAAAACTAAGTAACCTCGGGCTG
>JAFOCZ010000136.1 GCA_017380955.1 Alistipes sp. | reverse complement strand
CGCTCCGATGCTGCAGCAAGACAGGTGTCGAGGGCTGCAAGGGTCTTCTTCGAGCACATTCTGTTGATAAGAGTTACCACAGGCATCTTCTCTATCACCTCGCCATCGCGCTCTATGCGGTCTACGATGCGTGGTGCTACCATACGTCCCTCGTTGGCAACGCCATTGTAGAACGTGAGCATATGGATAGGCGGAACATCCATCTCGTAGCCATATGCCAGGCGTGGCAAGCGCGAACTTGTGCTACCCTTGGTATTCCACTTTGGACTATCGGCCATAGTAAGGTCACCCTGCACCTCGCCATACTTCTCGAGACCTATGTAGTCGTTGAAACGCAACTTCGCGAGGAAGTCGGTATACTCCTTTGGGTTGCTCTTGAAGGTCTCATATATCGCCTTTGCAAAGTATACGTTCGAAGAGTGAGCAAAGGCATCCTTGAGCGTCACATTACCATCGCTATCCTTACCCGCAGCATCGTGGGAGTCTTCGATTTTTGCAGCACCCACCTTAACGCCGTGGTTAGGGCGTGAGTGCTCGGTGTTGACCTTGGTGTAGAGGTCATAACCACCAATCTCGAGGAGCGCCATTGCCGAGGCGAGTTTCATCGTAGAGCCAGGGCTTATGGCGGTATTGAGTGCGTGGTTGTTCACACGCTCGGTGTATGTCGTGCCACGCTCCACACCCGAACTGAGGCTCACCATACAGAGTATATTTCCTGTGGCAACCTCCATAACCATTGCCACACCAAACGATGCCTTTTGGCGGCGAAGCATAGTGTCGAGACGCTCGTGGGCTACACGCTGAATACCTGCGTCGATGGTGGTGTAGAGGTTTGCACCATTCACAACATCCACATTCTCGCTATCGGCCACACGGGTCCAGAAACCTCGGGCTATCCACTGCTCCTTGCTCTTGCCATCCTTGCCTGCGAGATACTCGTTGTACATACCCTCGAGACCATATCCCGCCTTCTTAACGCCACCTACAACAATGGTGTCGGAGCGTCCGATGGTCTGGCGTGCCAAATCTCCCGAAGGGTATAGGCGCTTGTCGTTAGGCTGTGCGCTGAAGACATAGCCTATGTTGCCGTTGAAGATTGGGAAGTTGCGCTTCATCATATTCCACTCGTCGATGGTTATCGAGCGAGGCATAATCTTATACGCACGGCGTTTCTTCTCCTTACGCAACCACTCCGAGATGAGTTTGTCGTAATACTCCGAAGCCGAGATATAGTTATAGCCATTCTCCGCAGCATCCTCGGCGTTGAAGTGTGAGGCGAGGAGGCGTGACAGGGCATTGCAATGTTTATAGTATTTTGCGGTGTCGGCCTCTATCATACCCTCCGAACCGAAGTCGAGGATTACGTTGTAGCGCAGACTCGATATCGCCAGCGGCTCACCATCGCGTGAGAAGATAGTGCCACGGTGTGCCTCGATATCCGTAGTGCGGTAGATGCCATTCTTCATAACCTCGGCGTTGTGACGCACCGTAGGGCTGAAGAAGATAATCCATAGGAACGAGACGATGATTCCCGCACCTGCCAAACTGAGTAGTATGTATAACGACTCTATGCGTGTTATGATGTCGCGACGCAGGGAGCGTGGTTTCTCCTTGCCGCTCTTGGGTTTATTCTCTGCCATATGCTACTCTTCGATTAGTCTGCTATCCTTTGTTAGGTCTATCAACTCTATGCCGTGCTCCTTGAGGCGCTTTGTCACCGCGCGCTTCGACGATAGACTATATCGCTCCTCCTCCTTCAGCACCGAGCGCTCGTGGAGTACCGAGGCATACTTCTCCTTTTGGCGATACTCGCGGCTGGCGTTCAGCGACATAAACGTCAGGAAGATACTTAGGAAGCACATAAACGCTATTGCGATGAACATCTTGTAGTATTCGGGCTTACCCTCGGGGAGTATGCGACCTGTGGTAATCATAGTCCAGGGGCTCACAGCGCTCTTCTCGCCATTCTCCTCATCCTCGCCAACAAAGGGGCGCTCCTCATCCTCTTCGCTCTCCTCATCCTCGTACCACGGTGCATCATCATCGGGGCGGAGGGTCTCCTCGTCGTCATCCACCACGATAACCTCGTTGTGGATACGCTCGGCCTCGTCGTCGTAGGGGTCTCTGTAGTTGTGTGTCATAGTCGTAATTTAGTGTTGTTAGTGTAAAGTGTTAGTCTTGTTCTATGCGCTCGGCAACGCGAAGTTTGGCACTTCGTGAGCGAGGGTTGGTCTGAATCTCCTCGTCGGATGGCGCTATGGCCTTGCGTGTGATAACCTTGAATGGCGTTGTGGCACGACCAAAGAAGTCCTTCTCGATGATGCCATCGGTGTTGCCGCTACGCATAAAGTTCTTCACCAAGCGGTCCTCCAACGAGTGGTAAGACATAACCACTAAGCGACCCTCGGGATTCAGGAGTTTGAGACTCTGCTCCAATGCCATCTTCAGCGCCTCAATCTCGCCGTTTAGTTCTATGCGCAACGCCTGGAAGAGTTTGGTGAGGAACTTCGCCTCGTCCTTAGGTGGTGTGCAGGGCTTCACAGCCTCCACCAACTCGGCAGTTGTGGTGATAGGCTTCTCGGCACGCGCACGCTCTATGCAGTTTGCAATCTTCCACGTTGTATCCAACTCGCCATACTCGGCAAATATCTTCGACAGAGCCTCGTTTGTGTAGGTGTTTACGATGTCGGCAGCGGTGCGACCACCACGGGTGTTCATACGCATATCAAGCAATGCCTCGCCACGGAACGAGAAGCCGCGATGCTTGGCGTCGAAGTGGTGCGACGACACGCCGAGGTCTGCTAAGATGCCATCTACCTTCTCTACACCACGCAGACGCATTGCTCCGCGCACAAAGCGGAAGTTTGAGGCTACGAAGGTGTGACGAGGATCATCCGGAGCGTTAGCCTCGGCATCGGGGTCCTGGTCGAGGGAGTATAGGTGTCCCTCAGGGCCGAGGTGCTTGAGGATCTCGCGTGTGTGTCCTCCGCCACCCATAGTGAGGTCTACGTATATGCCGTTAGGCTTGATATTTAGAGCCGAGATACACTCGTCGAGCATCACAGGCACGTGGTATGTTTCGATGGCCATTTTGCGTTGGGTTTTACATAGTAAAAAATAACGGCGCTAAGGTACAAAAATTCTGCGGAAAAAGCGAAAAATTTCAGAGGAAATATGAGGAGTTGTTGCACGGAGTTGTGCGGTAGGGAAGAGTGGCGGTTTTGAGACGGCTCAAAAACTAAAATACGAAATACGAAAATCCACCCATTTTAACCCATAGAAACCCATCGTGCCCCATAACAAAAAAGACAATAAAACATATGGCGAACTACGATTGTAATCCGCCATATGCCTTATTGTGTAAAATCCTTATATGTAGTCTATTAGTAATTCTCGATTACCGACTCGAGGTACTGCTTCCAGATAAGTGCTGCGCCACCCAAAATAGCAACATTCTTATCCTGAATACCGCTCATCAACAACTTAACCTTACCCTTGAAAACACCAAGTTGGTTAGCCTCCATATGGCGGTGTGTAGGCTCAACGATGAGGTTGCCAGCGTTTGCCAAACCACCGAAGAGGATGATAGCCTCAGGAGATGTCACGGCTGTGAGATCAGCCAATGCCTCACCGAGGATTCTACCTGTGCGCTCGAAAGCCTCCAAAGCGATAGGGTCGTTGTTCTTGGCAGCATCCGAGAGCATCTTAGCCTCGAACTTGTCGTAAGGAATAGAGCGCAACTCACTGTCGCAAGTCATAGTAGCCATAAGTTCGAAGGCTGTGCGCTTGATACCCGTAGCCGATACATAGGTTTCGAGGCATCCTCTGCGACCGCAACCACACTGGCGACCTGTCTGGCGTGACTCCACGGCGATGTGACCATACTCACCTGCGAAGCCGTCGCTGCCGTATACCATCTCGCCATTGCATACGATACCCGAGCCAAGACCTGTGCCGAGGGTGATCATCGCAAAGTCCTTCATACCGCGAGCGTTACCGAAGACCATCTCGCCGATAGCCGCAGCGTTAGCATCGTTGGTAATCATAATCTTAATGCCCTCGAAGTATTTGCCCAAGTCCTCCACAAAGTTGAAGATGCGGATGGTGTCGGGGCGTGGGTCTGCAGGATTCTCAAACTTCCATAGGTTTGCTGG
Organism: Alistipes sp.; assembly: GCA_017380955.1. Taxonomy (GTDB): domain Bacteria; phylum Bacteroidota; class Bacteroidia; order Bacteroidales; family Rikenellaceae; genus Alistipes. The sequence goes on along the minus strand of JAFOCZ010000136.1, from coordinate 1,800 downwards.
AGTCTCAATCTTGCCACTGTGGATATTTGCGTTAGGAGCGCCAATGCCAATACCGATAAGTGTGCAGTCGGCCTGTGTTGAGATGAGTTCCTTCATTGCCGCTGCCAGGGTCTCTATATATGGTTTGTAGTCGTCGAAATATCTAAACTTCTCGGTTGATATCTTGCTCTCGGCAACCACGTTACCATCCTCATCAACAAGTCCAAATGCTGTGTTGGTACCGCCAATGTCGATACCCATTGCAAGTTTTTTCATCATACTAAAAAATGATTTTGTAAAAATAATTGGTCAAAGTTACCAAAATAATTTTAATCTATGCAAAAAAAAACTTAATTTTGAGGCATAATTTATAATTATGATGATTATGGCACATACAAATAGCGAGATATTGCAACTTTTCGAGGCTACTTTGTCACAGATGCAGACACCCGAGGAGCCTGAACTTCTGTATACTCCAATCATCTACTCGATGTCGGGTGGTGGCAAGCGCCTGCGCCCTGTGCTTCTTCTTATCACCGCCGAGGCTTTTGGTGGCGATGTGGAGGGTGCTATGCCCGCAGCACTCGCAGTAGAGATATTCCACAACTTCACACTGCTCCACGACGACATTATGGATAATGCCGCTGTGCGCCGTGGCAAGCCTTCGGTATTTGCAAAGTGGGGTGGTAATGTGGCAATCCTCTCTGGCGACGCTATGCTCATCACAGCATACAAACATCTCTCCCGAATATCTTCGGAGGCGCTGCCTCGCGTGATGACCATCTTCAGCGATATGGCGTTGGAGGTGTGCGAGGGTCAGCAGTATGATATGGACTTCGAGAGTCTCGACAGAGTATCGGTGGAGGAGTATCTGCTGATGATAGAGCGCAAGACATCGGCGCTGCTCCGCGGTGCTGCGATGATAGGTGCTACGATGGCTGGTGCTTCGGAGGATGACCTCCGCAAGATATATCGCTTCACAACGGAGTTGGGTCTTGCATTCCAGTTGCAGGATGATGTTCTCGATAGTTATGGCGATGAGGCTTTGGGTAAGAAGATTGGTGGCGATATCCTCGAGGGTAAGCAGACATTCCTTATGGTGCAGGCTATGAACCGTGCTACGGATGAGGAGCGTGAGGTGTTGCGTAACACTCACCGCGATGCTTCGCTCTCGGATGCCGAGAAGATTGCGCGCGTGAAGGCTCTCTACGACAAGTTGGAGGTGCGACATATCGCCGAGCAGCAGATAGAGTTGCGCTTCGACCGTGCGTTGTCAATCCTCGATACTCTCTCTATCGATGAGTCGCGCACTGTAAACCTCCGAGAGTTCGCTCGCAACCTTATGGGTCGTAAAAAGTAAAGATTATGATACAAAGAAAGGATATAGAGATAATGGCCCCTGTGGGGTCGTATGAGTCGCTGAATGCCGCTATTGCAGCAGGTGCAGACTCGGTATATTTTGGTGTTGAGCAGTTGAATATGCGTGCTGCGTCGTCGGTGAACTTCACCCTCGATGACCTCGCGGAGATTGTTCGCATAGCACACGCAGCGGGCGTAAAGACCTATCTTACAGTTAACATCGTCATCTACGACGATGAAATGGAGGTTATGCGTCGCATCATCGACAGGGCAAAGGCCGAGGGTATAGATGCCATCATTGCCACCGACCTTGCGGCTATCCTCTATGCCCGTGAGGTGGGTATCGAGGTGCATATCTCCACCCAGAGCAACATCTCAAACATCACTGCCGTGAAGTTCTTCTCGCAGTGGGCAGATGTTGTGGTGCTGGCGCGAGAGTTGTCGCTGGAGCAGATTGCGGCT
>JAFOCZ010000135.1 GCA_017380955.1 Alistipes sp. | reverse complement strand
TTCGAAGATGTCTGCACCAGGTTCTCCATAGCGATAGACATACGCTGTACACCGTTAGGACAGCCACAGACAGCACGGATAAGGCTGTGTGACTCGAGGTGTGGGATGATAGCCTTAGGGCACTCAACACGCTCTGCGAAGATCTCGATAGAGTCCTCGATACCCTCAAATTCCTTGATGATAACCTTCTCGTATGACTTGACATTAGCCTCGAAGATAGCAGCCTCAGCCTCGCGAACTACAACCACTGCCCAAGCCTCGCGTGGGATGGCGTTACGCATATTACCACCCTCTATAGCAGCGAGTTCCAAACCATAAGACTCAGTCTCCTGACGCAACAAGCGGAACAATACCTTGTTAGCATTGGCGCGCTGTGTGCCAATCTGGATGCCAGAGTGACCACCCTTCAAGCCCTTAACGTTAACCTTGTAAGCGGCGAACTTACCCTCCAAAGGCTGCTCGCGGTACTTGAACGTTACGTTTACGTCCATACCACCAGCGCAACCAACATACAACTCACCCTCAGTCTCAGAGTCGAGGTTAAGCAAAATCTCGCCCTTGAGCAAACCGCCCTTAAGACCGAAAGCACCATCCATACCTGTCTCCTCGGTAGCGGTGAACAAGCACTCGAGTGGACCGTGTACAAGGTCAGCATCCTCCATAGCAGCCATAGCAGCAGCCAAACCGATACCGTTATCAGCACCGAGAGTAGTGCCGTTAGCAGTTACCCACTCACCATCGATATATGCCTCGATAGGGTCTGTCGAGAAGTTGAACTCTGTGTCGTTGTTCTTCTGTGGTACCATATCGGTGTGAGCCTGAAGGATAATACCCTTACGATCCTCCATACCCGCAGTCGCTGGCTTATATACATATACGTTCTGAGCCTCGTCAACCTTATGCTCAAGACCCAACTCCTCTGCCCACTTCACGATGTATGCGCGGATGGCATCCTCCTCGTGTGATGGGTGTGGAATCTCACAAATGGCAGCAAAATGCTTCCATACCAACTCAGGCTTCAAGCCTTTCAAATTCTTGTCCATAGTCTATTAGTATTAATTAGTTAGTTATTATCATCATTTTTAGTGCTCTTGCGCAGACCATTCTCCAACTCCTCGCGGCGCTCGAAGGCCTCCACTATGTACTTCACCAGACGGTGACGCACGATGTCGCGCTTGTCAAACTCCACGATGCCTATGCCCTCCACATTCTTGAGCGTGTCCATAGCCTTCGTGAGACCACTGTCGGAGCGGCGTGGAAGGTCTATCTGCGTCACATCACCCGTAACGATAAACTTGGCATTGCGACCCATTCGCGTTAGGAACATCTTTATCTGCGATAGGGTGGTGTTCTGCGCCTCATCCAGGATTACAAAGGCGTTATCCAAGGTGCGACCACGCATATAGGCAAGGGGTGCAATCTGCACCGTGCCCTCCTCGATGTACTTCTGCAACTTCGCAGGGGGTATCATATCGTTCAGCGCGTCGTACAAAGGCTGCAAATATGGGTCGAGTTTCTCCTTCATATCACCAGGCAGGAATCCCAACTTCTCACCAGCCTCCACAGCTGGACGTGTGAGGATTATTCTTCGTATCTCCTTCTCCTTCAACGCTCTTACAGCCAATGCGATAGCCGTATATGTCTTTCCCGAGCCGGCAGGGCCTACGGCGAAGAGCAGGTCGTTCTTCTCGGCGAGTTTCACAAGGCGCTGCTGGTTTACGGTGCGTGCACGGATTATATTGCCGTTGTTGCCATAAACGATAACATCCTTATCCACTGCTGGTGGCTCTGCCGACAACTCCTCGATGCTCGATGAGAATGCCTGTGATACCACTTCCGAAGATATGTGTCCATACTTTATGTAATACTCCACAAGGGCGTTCATTCTGCGCTCAAAGGCCATAACGTCGCTCTTTGCTCCCAATGCCTTAATCTTATCGCCACGCGCCACAATCTTCACCTTTGGGCACAACTCACGCATCTGCTCAAGGTAGGCATCCTGAGCACCATACAACTCTCGGGCATCGACACCCTCCACCAATATCTCTTTTACTATCTCTTCACTCATAAATCGTTGTTTTTCATCTTTATAGCATCCGTAACCGCCCTAAAAGAGCAGTGTCACGCCTGCTGCAATCTTGTAGCATCGTGTGGTGAACTCCACGCCACTATCCGCCTCATTCTGCTTCGCACCAAACTGGTTAACGCTATCTACCAATGGGCAGATATATCGCGCCTCGATGATAAGATGCTTGCTGATGCGCACACCAACACCCGCCGCCATATTCCACGTAGGCGTCACAGGGCCGTAGAAGTATGTATCGCCATCTACGCTATACTCACCGCTCGACTTAACGGCAAACTGCGGACCTGCCGATAGGCGCAGACGGTTGTTCCAAAATCGCGCTGAGAGCAACACAGGGATATCTACGTTGCGCGTTCTGATGCGGCGCTCCAAATCTCTCCACTTGGCATCTATAGAGCCACCCTCATAGATAATCTCGGTCTCGATGGCAAAGTGCTCACCAAAGCATACCGCTATATCGAAATGACCCTGAAAGCCATAGCGTGGCGCAAGCGAAACCTCCGTAGTAGACATCGAGCCTATGCCGGTGTACGTAGCACCAATACCCACGCCCCACTCGGTGTATATGTTTCTGCGCTGCGACTCCACCTCGTAGTTGTGAGGCACGTTGTGTATCTCACACGAACACTGCGCCATAGCCGTGTTGCTCACGCCAAGCATCGCCACCGCTATGACTATCGCCATCACCACTCCTCTTATGCCACGTTTCATAATCATAATCTTCTCTCTCTGTGTGGATATTTCGCCACGTTTATCCTTCAAAGATACTTGTTTTAAACAAATAAACCAAAAAAATAGGTAAATATTTTGTAAAGTTTCCAAAATCCAAGTAAATGTCTTATCTTTGTGGCGTATTATGTATATAGGGTAAAATATAAATACGATATAAGATATGAGTTTAGTAGCAATCGTAGGTCGCCCAAACGTGGGTAAATCGACACTTTTCAACCGCCTTGTAGGTCAGCGTCAGGCTATCGTAGACGAGACTGCAGGTACAACACGTGACCGCCACTATGGCAAGACTGACTGGAATGGTAAGGAGTTCTCAGTAATCGACACTGGTGGTTACACCGTAAATTCTGAGGATATCTTCGAGGATGAGATTCGCCGCCAGGTGATGTTGGCTATCGACGAGGCCGACCTCATCTTGTTCCTCGTTGAGGTTAAGACAGGTATCACTGACCTCGATATGATGATGGCCGACATTCTTCGCCGCTCGGGAAAGAAGGTGATGCTCGTATGTAACAAGGTAGATACCTACGAACTTATCTACTACTCTCACGAGTTCCACGCCCTCGGCCTTGGCGAGCCATACTGCATCAGTTCTATGTCGGGTAGCGGTACAGGTGATATGATGGATGCCATCCTTGCCAACCTCCCTGAGGATACCACCGCAGAGTACGATGCCGAACTTCCACGTATCGCCATCGTAGGTCGCCCAAATGTTGGTAAGTCGTCTATGACAAATGCGTTGTTGGGACAGGAGCGTAATATCGTGACCAATATTGCAGGTACTACTCGTGACTCTATCCACACACGCTACAATATGTACGGTATGGACTTCTACCTTATCGACACTGCAGGTATGCGTAAGAAGGGTAAGGTTACCGAGGATCTCGAGTTCTACTCTGTGATGCGCTCTATACGCGCCATCGAGAATGCCGATGTCTGCGTGCTTATGCTCGACGCTGAGCAGGGTATCGAGTCTCAGGATCTCAACATCCATAACCTCATCGTGCGTAACCGTAAGGGCTGCGTTATCGTGGTGAATAAGTGGGACTTGGTGGAGAAGGATAGCAACACTATGAAGGTGTGGCGTGAGTTCCTCGAGAAGAAACTCGCACCATTTAGCGATATTCCAATCATCTTCACATCTGTAATCAACAAGCAGCGTATCCTCGATGTGCT
>JAFOCZ010000134.1 GCA_017380955.1 Alistipes sp. | reverse complement strand
TTGATGCCGTCCAACAATCGCGACAACTCCTTGATATGGCGGAACGAGCAGTTCATACCCTCCAAAACGATATACTCGAACGACACACGGCGCTGGTGTGTGAAGTCGTAGCGACGCAGGATGTCACACACCTCCTTAATCGAATATGAGTTCTCGATAGGCATAATCTCCTTACGCTCCTCGGGGAATGGGTTGTGGAGCGATACGGCGATGTGCACCTTCGACTCGTCGAGGAGTCGTGGTAGTGTGCGGGCAACGCCAGCCGTAGAGACAGTGATGCGTGTTGGTGACCACGCCAAGCCCCACTCCGAGGTGAGGATGGATAGTGTGCGCATAAGGTTGTCGATGTTGTCCAAAGGCTCACCCATACCCATAAACACAAGGTTTGTGAGTTTGTCACGCTCGGGGATAGAGATTATCTGGTTTATAATCTCCGTAGAGGTGAGGTGGTGGCGGAAACCCATACGTCCCGTAGCGCAGAACTTACACCCCATTTTGCAGCCAGCCTGCGACGATACGCAGAGCGTCATACGCTCACCATCAGGGATTAACGCCGACTCGATATACTCGCCCTCGAGGGTGCGGAAGAGATACTTCTTAGTGCCATCCACAGACTCCGAAACCTTGAGTGGTGCGCTGAGTCCCAGGTCGCAATGCATCTTGAGAGTCTCACGCGCAGCCTTCGACAGGTCGGTCATAGCGTCGATGTCGGTCACAAAGCGTGAGTATAGCCATTTGGCTATCTGCTTATGTGCGAAACGGGGCAACCCGAGAGTGCCGCAGATGCTCTGCAACTCCTCGAGCGATGCGCCATATAGTTGATATTTTATCGTATTTGTCATTTTTTTTCTGCTATTATCTCGACTACAAAATTAATAAAAATTAAATATTTTTAAGCGTAATGGTGTTTTTTTTCAAAATTTATATATATCTTTGCGTAGTGTTGTGCGTCTATGTGCAAACAAATCTGTGGTTAAGTTATTAAAAACTAAAAAATTAGATATAAATGGAGATTAAGAAATCACCTAAAGCAGATCTTCAGAATAAGAGAATGCTTTTCTTGCTCTTTGGCCTTGTAGTTGCATTGGGCATTACTGGTATCGCCTTTTCGTTGAGTTCTAAGCCTGAGGCTGGTGAGTACACACCACCTAAGCGTGAGACTACCGAGATGGAGCAGATCGACAACACTCGTCAGGATCAGCCAGAGGTACAGCCAGAGCAGCAGAAGGCTCAGGCTCAGGTTGTAACCGACGTATTGAACATCGTGTCTAACGACCAGAAGATTGAGACAAACATCGTCTTCGTAGATGATGCAGATGAGTTCAGTGACTTCGAGATGATTATCGAGGAGCACGAGGAGGAGGTTGAGGAGGAGGAGATCTTCTTCACCGTAGAGGAGATGCCTAAGTTCCGTGGCGGTGGTCTTCCAGAGTTCCGCAACTGGGTACAGCAGAACGTTAAGTATCCTCAGATTGCTCTTGAGAACGGTATCCAGGGTAACGTGGTTATCCAGTTCGTAGTAGGTCCTGATGGTAAGATGGCTAACTTCAAGGTTCTCCAGTCTCCTGATAAGACATTGTCTGATGCTACTATCGACGTGTTGAAGAAGGCTAACGAGATGAAGAATGGTTGGAAGCCTGGTAAGCAGCGTGGTAAGCCAGTAAAGGTATCATTTACTTTGCCTGTTGCGTTCAAGATTCAGAACTAATTAATTACGCTAACAGTTATAGGGGTCCCGCTTGCTGAGTGGTACCCCTTTAATTATCTAATATTGTTATGAGAGAGGAGAACGAAAAGCCTAAAGGTAAGAGCAAGGAGCCTATACCTACTGTCGAGGAGCGTGAGACACGCGCGGTGCTTGTGGCGGTAATCCGCGATAGCCAAAATCCCGAAACCGCAGTGGAGTATCTCGATGAGTTGGAGTTCCTTGCCGAGACCGCAAATATAAAGAGCGTAAAGCGCTTTACGCAGCGCTTGCCACAGCCTATGTCGAAGATTTATGTGGGCCCTGGTAAGTTGCAGGAGATTGCCGAGTGGTGTAAGGAGAACGAGATAGACATCGCCATCTTCGATGATGAGTTGTCACCAGCGCAGACACGAAATATCGAGCAGGCTATGCCGTGCAAGATTATGGACCGTACGCGCTTGATTCTCGATATCTTTATGTCACGCGCACAGACCGCCTATGCCAAGACACAGGTGGAGTTGGCGCAGAACGAGTACCTCTACCCACGCCTTACGGGTATGTGGACGCACCTTGAGCGTCAGCGTGGTGGTACAGGAACCCGTGGTGGTGCTGGTGAGCGCGAGATTGAGACCGACCGCCGTATAGTCCGCAACCGTATCTCGAAACTTAAGGAGGATCTCAAGAAGATTGACCGCCAGATGGCCGTGCAGCGCTCCAACCGTGGTCAGATGGTGCGTGTGGCGTTGGTGGGATATACCAACGTAGGTAAGTCTACGCTTATGAACCTCATCTCTAAGAGTGAGGTTTTCGCCGAGAACAAACTCTTCGCTACGCTCGACACCACGGTGCGTAAGGTGGTCTTCGACAACCTGCCATTCCTGATGTCTGACACCGTAGGTTTCATCCGCAAACTCCCTACCGAACTTATCGAGTCGTTTAAGTCGACACTCGACGAGGTGCGTGAGGCAGATTTGCTGTTGCACGTTGTGGATATCTCGCACCCAGGTTTCGAGGATCAGATTGCTGTTGTGAAGCAGACATTGGCGGATATTGGCGCTGGTGATAAGCCTACATTCCTGGTGTTTAACAAGATAGATGCCTACACCTATACCCCAAAGGAGGAGGATGACCTCACACCTGTGACCAAGGAGAATCTCTCGCTCGAGGATTTGAAGAAGAGTTGGATTGCCAAGGCAAACACACCTTGCATCTTCATCTCGGCGCGTGAGAAGTTGGGTGTCGACAAGTTGCGCTCCGACCTCTATGGTATGGTGCGCGAGATACACGCAGGACGTTATCCGTTCAACAACTTCCTATACTAATAGTACTAACCCTAAAATTGCAAAGTTATGGTAAAGATATTGAATAAGGAGAATACTATTCTCAACAAGTTTATCGCCCAGATGCGCGATAAGAGTATACAGCGTGATGCGATGCGTTTCCGTCGTAATATGGAGCGTGTGGCAGAGATTATGGCTTATGAGATATCCAAGAAACTTAACTATGCAACACGTATGGTCGAGACTCCTCTGGGTATCGCTGCCGTAGAGGAGATTTCGGATAAGGTGGTTGTGGCAACAATCCTTCGTGCTGGCTTGCCCTTCCACCAGGGTTTCCTAAACTACTTCGACGATGCCGAGAGTGGCTTTGTGTCGGCATACCGCAAGAGCCGCCCCGATGGTAGTTTCATCGTAGATGTGGAGTATGTAGCAACATCATCACTCTCGGGTAAGACCCTTATCCTTGTAGATCCTATGCTCACCACAGGCACATCGCTGATGCTTGTCTACGATGCCTTGGTGCGTCGTGCTGGCGAGCCTGAGCATACTCACTTTGCCGCTGCCTTCGCCTCGGAGGAGGGCGTGGAGAATGTTCTCAAGCATACCAACCCCGAGAAGTGTACACTATGGTGCGCTGCCGTAGACCCAGAACTCACGGCAAAGTCGTACATCGTACCAGGTATTGGCGACGCTGGAGATTTGGCATATGGCGTGAAGTTATAAGGAGGAAGTTGCCTAACAAGGTTATTTTGGCGTTGCACTTGTCCTCAAAATCCTCATTTACGCTTTAGTAAACTCCGGTTTTTCGGACTGCGTGCGCCTAAAACTAACTCTTGTTATACAACTTCTTGGTAATTTAGATAAGAAGAGGGGCTTATCCAATTGGACAAGCCCCTCTTTGTGTTGTCGTGCTACTCGAAGAATGTCTCCTGAGAGCCGCTGTGGCGACCATCGATGTAGATGTCGACCTTATATGTTCCGCGCTCGAAACTTGCACCATCGTAGAAGATGCTGACAGGTACGGACTGATTCTCGTAGTCTACCTTACGCATCGCCGATGCCATCATCTCCGAGCCCTCGTAGTTGAATGGTATAACCTCGTTTGACGAGAGTACATAGCCATCAGGAGGTGTGATGCAGATGTAGATGCTCTTCTCACCTGGCTCGGCAAGTTCGTTTGCCGTAAGTTCGAAGTCTACTCTGAGGCGCTTTGCTTGCTTTATGCGGCGCACCTCCTTAGACTTGTCGCTGAGGGCAACCATACGGATGCCACTTGCGCGTATCACAGCGCCGATACGCACCTTGGTGTTCAACTCATCAGCCTTCTCCTCGGCAACATCGGCACGCAACTGCGCCGTAGATATCTCCTTCTTATATGCTACGTTCTGCGCCTGGAGGTTGCTGTTTATGGTGTTCAGCGAGTCAATCTGCTTGAGGTAACCCTTCATAACACCACGCAGCGTCTCCACCTCGCGCTTATACTTTGCCAACTGGTTGTAGTTGTATGTCTTCTCCTTCTGCAACTGCTCGAGCATCACCACAGCCTCCTGGTACTTTACCATCATAGTGTCGTTCCTGTCCTTGAGGCTCTCAAGTTCCGCTACGAGGCTCTCGGCATCGCGCTGAAGCATACTATTCTGCTCCTCGAAGAGTTGGCGTGCCGACTCCACAATGGCGTAGTCTCCAGCAATGGTCTTATACTTCAGACCATAGGTGATGCCAAAGTATGCCGCAGGGATGAGGAGTATGATTAGCACCAACGCTATCATCTTAAAGCCCTTCAGCGAGCGGTTGCTGCGCTCCAACTCTGCGCTGAGGTCGTCGTACTCAGCATCGTTGGTGTAGTCATCGTGAGACTCATACACGGGCTGAGGTTGCTCTATAACAGGTGTTGCCACAGGCTGCTTCTGTGCGGTGCTCTGCGCTGCGGACTCACCTTGTGTGGTGTGAATATCGTTGAGCGTGCGCTCGCGGTTTTGCTGTGCGATGATATCGTTCAGGGTCATCGATCTGCTCTCTGCCTCTACGGGTGCAGGTGCTACAGGGTTAGTAGCCTCGGCAGATGGTGTAGGCTCGCCACATATAGGGCAGGCCTTAGATTTGCTCGAGACAGGGTTGCCACAGCCTTTACATCTTATAAGTGCCATTATCTTAGGGGTTATGTTTTATTTTGTTAACGTATCTGCTCTATGTTTATTATGATATGTCCGAGAAGTCTATCGTCTCACGCTTGCGGTGTTTGTCGCGTAGCGCCCTGAGGAGCATATTCTCGGGTCTCTGCAATGTGGCATCTGTAGCCAATATGCGTAGTGCCTCCTCGCGTGTGACCTCCATAATCTGGGTATCTGTGGCGAGGTTGGCGATGTTTAGCGAGAAGGCATCACCGCTCTGCTGTGTGCCGTGTATATCTCCTGCACCGCGTAACTTAAGGTCGAGTTCCGAGAGTTGGAAGCCGTCGTTGGTGGCACACATAGCCTCCAGCCTCGCACGACCATCCTTCGAGAGTTTATCGCCCGACATAAGTATGCAGTAGGATTGCTCGCCGCCACGACCCACACGACCACGCAACTGGTGCAACTGCGAGAGTCCAAACCTCTCGGCAGACTCTATGACCATCACCGTGGCGTTGGGAACATCGACGCCCACCTCTATGACCGAGGTGGCGATGAGGATATCGGCCTGGTGGCTCTTGAACTGCGCCATCGCGGCATCCTTATCCTCGGGTTTCATCTTACCGTGGCACACCGCTATGCGGTATTGTGGCAGTGGGAAGTCTCGCGACATAGACTCAAAACCATCGTGGAGATCTTTGTAGTCCATCTTCTCCGACTCCTTGATAAGAGGGTATACCACATAGACCTGGCGACCCTTGGCAATCTCCTGACGCAGGAAGCCAAACATCCTCAGGCGCATAGAGTCGAAGTAGTGGTAGGTGCGTATGGGTTGTCGTCCTGGTGGTAACTCATCAATCACCGACACCTCCAAGTCGCCATATAGCGTCATCGCCAATGTTCGGGGTATTGGCGTGGCGGTCATAACGAGGATGTGGGGTGGTTGCTGGTTTTTGGTCCACAACTTGGCACGTTGCTCAACGCCAAAGCGGTGCTGCTCGTCGATAACCACATATCCGAGGTTGGCAAACTGCACCCTGTCCTCGAGTAATGCGTGCGTTCCCACAAGGATATTCACCTCGCCTGATGCCGTAGCCTCGAGCACCGCACGGCGCTCCTTAGCCTTCGACGAGCCGGTGATTATGCCCACACGAACATCGAGACCCTCGGCAAAGCGACACATCGAGGCGTAGTGCTGACGCGCGAGAATCTCCGTAGGCGCCATAATACAGGCCTGGAAGCCGTTGTCCACAGCAAGCAGCATCGACATAAACGCCACCATAGTCTTGCCGCTACCTACATCGCCCTGCAGCAGGCGATTCATCTGCTTGCCCGATATCATATCGGCGCGAATCTCCTTGATAACCCTCTGCTGTGCCTTGGTCAGCGCAAATGGTAACTTATCGCGGTAGAAGGTGTTGAACGCCACGCCAACGCGTGGGAACACAAAACCTCCGCCACGCTGCTGTCGTGAGGTGCGGCGTGCCTGGATTGTCAACTGCACACCCAGCAACTCGTCGAACTTCAGGCGATACTGCGCCTGCCTCAGACGTTCGGCACTTTGCGGAAAGTGGATGTTGTATATCGCCTCGCGCAGGGTTATGAGTCCCAATCTGCGACGCATATCCTCGGGCAATGGGTCCTGGAATGCTGTGGTGTCCGAGGCTATGAGTTGCCAGGCGTTGTAGACCAACGTGTGCATCATCTTCACAGATATCATCTGTGAGAGTTTCTCCGTTGTGGAGTAGATACCCTGGAAACTGCTCTCCACCTTTCGTGACAGCACCACCTCCACAGGCTCTATCTCGGGGTGCACCATACTCACCCGGCCCTTGAATATCGAGGGGCGACCAAAGATGATATACTCCCTGTTCAACTCCACACGTTTCTCTATCCACTTAACGCCGTGAAACCACAACAACTCGGCTTGTCCCGAGGCATCGCTAACCTCCACCACAAAGCGCTTCTTGGCGCCATCGCCAACATAGGAGCGACCCACCACACGGCAGCGTAACTGCACATAGGTGGACTCCATAGTCTCGTCTAATTCGTTGATGCGGAATATTCGTGAGCGGTCGATATAGCGGTATGGGAAGCGCATAAGGATATCCTCGATGGTGCGTACCCCCACCTCGCGCTCCAAGAGACGCGCACGCGCCTCACCAACACCCGTAAGGTATTTTATCTCTCTCCTCAGCAACTCCGACATCTGTGTTTCGGTATGTTAGATTACAGTGATAGAGCGCACAGGAGCAATCTTCTCGAGACGCTCCTTGCCCTTGAGGTCGGCAATCTCGACGATGAAGACAAACTCCTTGACCTTCACGCCATACTCCTTGTCATCGACCACAATCTTCTGAGCCTCCAACGATGTTGCAAGACCCTCGGCAGTACCTCCCGTAGCCAACACATCGTCGAGGATTGTCACCTCGAATACATCGCCATTTACCTTACCTGCAGCGATGTCGCTCAGGCGGTAGTATAGTTTGTCGAAGCCATACTCCTTCTGGATGAGTACCTCGTGGAGGTCACCCTCGGCGAATGGGAGTTTGCCGCTCTTACGCACAGGGATGATGTTCTCGATGTGCTCCGCATCGGTGAGAAGCGGTGCTGCGAAGAGAAATCCTCGTGCCTCAGGGGCGATGATGTTTGGTGCGGTGCAGGCCTCGGCAACAGCCGCTGTCAGTTGCTTGAAGACCGCCTTATTCTGCAAAAATGGGATGATATCCACAAATATGATACCCTCCTTTGGGAAATCTTTGTAATATTTAAGTACCTCTTTCATAGTTGGTTAATTATTTGCGAAAAGAGTATTTGCCATCTGTGAGCACCTCGATATCGAAACACTCGTAGACAATAGTATAGCCTCCGTAGGCGAGGGTCGATGCGCCGTGAGTCTCCTCCTCGTACAAGAATCCGAGGCGGTTATCCCTCTGCCAAGCCATAGTAGAGTAGGCAGAGTTGAGCGTTGTAACCTGCTTCACACCATCCCAGTCGCGCGCAAACTCTATAGGCGAGATGTAGTCGTCAAACTCATCGCACAACTCCTTGTAGTAGATGCCCACATTCTTACGCTGAGGGCCGAGAGGCACTGACTGCAGTGCTAAGTACATAGCCTTGTCATCCTCGGTGCGTGTTACGGGGATAATCATAATCTCGCCATTTGTAGAGTTATCCTTCGACTCTACGCCGCCATTCGAAGCACCCGAGAACATCGCATCCTCCCAATTACCAGCACCAGAATTTACATCCGTATAGGTGAAGTAGTTGTAGTAGCGACCACCGTTGTAGCGCGAACTGATGATGATAGTGCCGTTTGCCAACTCCTCAACCTTTGGCTCATCGGCAGTGTTATACACCGCAGGGGTGTTGATGTCGCCCAAAATCTTCCACGAGCCACCGAAGTCATCCGAGAAGAGGACATAGTTCATATGCTTGGCACTCTTGTCACGCACCAAGACAGCGCAGTAGAGGCGGTAGTAGTTGCCCACCTTTGTGATACGGCTCTGCATAATACGTCCCGATGCCACAAACATAGAGCGCACAGGGCCATACTTCGAGGCGTCGAACTGCGAGTAGATGCTCTCGGCGATATCCTCGGGAGCGCTCCACGTCTTGCCACCGTCCTCGGAGTAGAAGCGTGCTATGTTTTGGTGATTCTGGCGTGTACCGTTCTGGAACGATATGTTGCCGGCGCACGAGAGCAGCAACACACGGTCAGACTCTCTGTCTGCCACGATGCAGGGGTCACCAAAGCCCACGTTCATAAAGTCGGGAGACTGTGCACCCTTACCCTCGATAAGAGGCATAACATCGGTCCAGGTGTTGCCATTGTCATACGACAGGCGGTAGTGGAGGTCGATACGACCCTTATCCGTAACGCCGATATCCGTACCACTATGACGGTAGTCCGCAACGGCGATAAGTGTGCCATCCTTGGTAACTGCCAACGCAGGGATACGATAAGGGATATCCGAAGGGTTTAGAAGTTGGAAAACCTCGCAACGCTCTGCAGCGGGCTTTTGTGGCTCAGGCTGTTTGGTACCCTCCTCGGGTTTTGTGCAGCCACACGCCATAAGCGCCGCGCCGAGAAATGCTGCTACTATAAGGTTGAAATTCTTTGTCATAGCGATAGTTATTTGCGGTAAGTGTAGTATGCGCCAGCCTGGCACGTTGGCATAAGCACGATGTCGTTGACGTTCATATGTGCTGGGAGGTTGAGCATCCAGTGTATAGCCTCTGCGATATCCTCGCCCTGCAACGCCTCTACACCACGATATACACCCTCAGCGCGCTCCTTGTCGCCGTGGAAACGCACCTCCGAGAACTCGGTCTCTACCATTCCTGGGCGCACCTCACCCACCTTGATGCCGGCGCTGAGCAGGTCGGCACGCATAGCCATAGATATGGCGTGTACGGCGTGCTTCGATGCGCAGTATACCGCACCATTCTCATAAGGCTCTGTGCCGGCGATAGAGCCGATGTTGATGATGTGACCACCCTTGCCAGCCTCAACCATAGCGCCGCTGATAATCTTCGTTACATAGAGAAGACCCTTTACGTTGGTGTCGATCATAGCATCCCAATCGCGAGAGTCACCCTTGTCGATATGCTCCAAACCTGCTGCAAGACCTGCGTTGTTGATAAGGATATCTACACGACCCAGTGGCTTGAGATTCTCGATGCACTCTGCCTCCGAGCGAACGTCGAAGTTGAGGACTGTGCACTGCGCACCCTTAGCCTCTACCTCGGCGCGCAACGCCTCGAGGCGCTCCTTACGACGACCTGTGATGATGATTTCGGTGTTAGGCTCTGCAAGGCGCAATGCTGTGGCGCGACCAATGCCTGATGTTGCTCCAGTAACAAGAATTCGTTTCATAGTTTTTATGTATTTAAATTTATTTCGTGTGTCCCGTCTTGGAATTATATTCCAAACACGCAAAATTAACAAAATTTATTCAACCATCAAACACCACAACACAAAAAAATGAGGCGGACACTGCAATGTCTGCCTCATTAGTTGCGATTTGTGGACGCTATGGCTCTACGAAGAGTCGCCAGCCCTCCTCTACGTCGCTCATCACAGCCTTTGCGCCGTTCTCAATTTCGGACATCGCCGCGACGATGGGAACCATATCTCGTGGCGAGCGGCTGTCGAGGGTCTCATCGGGGCGTATCCCTGTGCGCTGCGCCACAAAGCGTATGTAACCCTCGGTGAAGTTCTCGGTGGGTGGCGCATAGCGGTTTAGCATCTGACGTATGGTGTGGAGGTGGTAACGGCGGTGGTAGGTGTCCAGCAATACAAACATCGCACGATAGCCATATGCTACGGTCTCGAACTGCTTGAACTCCGCATCGCTGCTTGGTCGTATCTCGCCACGATAGTGTACCTTGGAGCGGCGAATGTTACCGGGGTTGTTGTTGCGAAGTCCTCTACTCATCACCCACCTCCCTCTCTACACGACGTCTTACCCAGCGACTCAGCCACTCAAAGAGCGGAGAATGGCTTATCGACGAGGCATTCTCCAGGAACGACCACAACTCCACGCCACACACAAAGCCTGTGAAGAGTTTTGCGATGTTGAGGTGCATAAACTCCAGGACATAACAATCTACCACCCACATCATCACGATGGCAATGGCTACGAATCCCGCCTTGATGATTGTGCGCCACGCCTTGCGACTCTCAAACCACCACCTCTGCCCCTGACGCTTAGCCTCGGCGCGTGAGGCTATGACGCCTGTTACGAAGTCTATGCCGATAAAGAGCGTTGTGGCAACAATGAGCGGTGTGATAGGGCACAAAAGCCCACATAGTGATGCTACGAAAGCACTAAAATATTTGAACAATACCTCCATCTATAGTACAGTGATTTAAGGGGTTATCAGCAGGGTTGTACTCTGCGAAATTGTCGCTGTGAGCATTCAGGTAGTCACTCATACGGCGCGACAATAGTTGGGCGTTGCGACGCAGGCGTCTCACAGCATCTTTGCGCACGTCGTTGTCTGCCTCGGAGTAGTCCTTATCTTGCGCTATGCCCAGGCGCTCGGCAAGGAGTGGCTCGGCGATGTAGCGTGTCCACGCGGCAACCATAGGTGCTACATACTCATCGCGAAGTTCGGTGTAGCGCCCTGCGGAGATAGCGTCGTAGAGAGCCTCGCCAATGATGGGCAACAGATAGCGACTCTCGGCAATCGCGATATCCGTAGCGGTAATCTTCGACCGTGTCACCAGAGTCTCGGGGATGAAGACAAGGTCGATAACCTGTTGGGGTGTAATTATACTATTCATACTACATATTACTCTTTAGGGGTTAATACTCTTTGACGAAATCTCGGCAAGGAAGCGCTGCTGCAACGTGTCGTTCTCGTCGTAGTCGAGACCATCGGCCTTGCGAGCCTCCCACACACGCATATACGAGGGCTTGGAGCGTGTTGGTGGGCGGTTGACAATCTCGAGCGACGAGGCGTCTATGCCCAATACACGGTGGATAATCTGGCGTATAGGCTCCATAAGTTCTGCCTGCTGGGGGAGTATCACGGTGTTCAGCGCCACCTCATACTCGTGGAGTATGCGCTCTGTGGAGAATCCCGAGGCGTAGTCCAAGCCACTCAGCGAGCGAAACCACGAGTGCGCCACGACAAGGTCCGATTCTGCCTGTGTGTGCAACCTCTGCCAGTCGCCATCCGACGAGGTATTGATGGGGATGAATCGTGAGTTGTCGTTCTCGTTGTCGCCACGCAACACAAAGAGCACCTGACCGGGGTTGCCGGCAAACTTCTCCTCGGCGATGCGCACTATGCGGTCTGCCTCCTCCTCGCTATCCACGGCGTTGTCGAGCATCATAACTCCCGACAACTGAAAGGCGTTGTCTATGCGCGATATGTTCCAGTGGTCGGTTTTGTAGACTATCGCTGCGGCATCTATGCCGGCGATGTATGGTGCTACGCCATAGTGTGAGAACATAGGCTCGTAACTCTTGAAGTGCAGCACGGCACGCAGTGTGCCATCCGCTGCGGTCTCAAAGTCGGGATATAGCGCCACTGTCGTAGCCTCCGAGGCTCGGAATCTCTGCCAGTCGTGGTGCAGTACCACGTGCTTGGAGTCCTCCGCAAGACGGCATCGTGAGGCATCTATGTGGTAGAATGAGAGGAATGTGCGACGCTCGTCGGTAGCCACCTCCATAAAGGCGTTGCCAAACATCGCCATATCCATCGCCAGGCGTGATAGCACACTACGCAGTGTCTCGCCATTGCCATTGGCGCAGTTGGCGATGTGGTGTAGTGCTGCGATGCGCTGGTCGTAGGTGACACCCTTGCCGGCTATGTAGTCGGCCTTGTCGTTTATGATTCTGCGGTGTGCCACAGAGCGACGTGCTAAGAGCGATAGCGCATTGGGCAGCAGGTTGTTACTTCCCCAGCGCCAAATCTTACTCGCTCGTGGCGCACCACCACCCGAGCCCAACAGGGGCTCGGAGTGGTTTGATGCTACGGCTAAGCGTGTAGCAATCTTCTTTGTCATAGATAAGTAGGGTTTAAGGGGTTAGACAATCGAGGATTACAACTGCGCCCAGACCATAAGTGTCTCGTCGAGAATCTCGGTGCCGGCGAGGAAGACAGCACGCTGGCGATTCTCCATAGCGTCGGGGTTGTACCACATACGCACCTCCGAGCCTGGGTAGTCCGAGGTGTTGACAGCCAACACCAAGTTACGGCGGTCGGTGAGCAGACAGTACGATGGAGCGTCGCCGCTCTTGGTGATATACTGCGTGATGCCCATATCGACAATCTTGATGCCGTGGTACGACAACTCACGACGACCCGACACAAGGTCTACGTATGCGCCATCCGCGGCGTGGTTGTCGAGGTACTCCTCATAGGCATCGTAGATGTCGGTGGTCACGAAGTATGTGAGGTTACCCTCGCTACGCAACGCCTTGAGTTCGGGGCGTGCCATAGTCCACATACCCTTCAGTAGGTCGATGACGTTGTCGGCTGTAACAGTGCCACTTACGCCTGTGAACTTGCTCACATCTGAAGATGCTGCGCTGTAGCGTGTGGCGCGTGTGAGGATACCATCCATAGTGTTGTACGCGGCTGCCGACTTGTCGCCAATCCACATCATCACACGGAGGCTCTCGGCGATGGCGGCACGGAACATCTCGGTCTCTGCCTGCTCGAGTTCCGAGCCTGTGAGGTCGTCGAGGTTGACATCCGCACGACCTGTGATGAGTTCGTAGACGCTCTGGAAGTAGTCCGATGCCGAGAATCCCACCTCGGCCTTCAACTTACTCATCTCGATGCTCTTCTGCATTCGCGATGCAGAGTCACCGCCTGTCCAGCCCGAAGAGTAGGCCTTCAGCACGTCGGAGTTAGGGCTCCACATCTGGATGGTGGTTGGCACAGGCATATTGTACATCACACGGATGCCCAACTGCTCGGCGTTCTGGCCCGCAAACATAGGGCGGAAGAAGATAGTCTCAAGGTCACGACCTGTGTAGGTCTTTGGGTTCTCAATAAGTCCCATAATTTCAAAATGTTTAAAGTGTTAATAGATAAGTGGTTGTTGTTTGGTTGCGGTTATCGCACTCGCATATTGCGCGCATCCTCCTCGTAGGCCATCGAGCGTGGGTCGCGCTCTGTCTCGATGGGGTCGGGGTCTTGTGTGGGCTGCACCTGTAGTTGTGAGGCGCTCTGCTGACCCTCGACCATCGTCCTTAGTGGTGATGCCTTACGCTTGGGCGATGAGCCAATATCGGTAGGCTTTTGGTCAGCCTTTGGCATCTCGCCACTTAGCATACGCATCAGCGCCTGTGCAGCACTCTTGGCGCGTGTGAGGGCTGTGGGGCGGGTCTTTGTGGTCTCCTCTACGCTATCCACAAGTCCTGCTGCGATAGCCTCCTCGGGGTTTAGCCAGCGACCACGACCGCAGTTCTCGTTCATCAGCGTCGCTATCTCCTCGGTGCTACGTCCCGAACGTGAGGCGTATATCTCGGCGATGTTGCGGTCCGTCTGCTCAAGCATCTCGGACTCTATTCTCAAATCCTCGGCATTGCCCTCTGCCGAACACATAGAGTTGTGGATGAGGTATAGCGATGAGGGTGCTATAAGGCGACGACCCTCGCTTGCTGCCTGTGCCACGATTGTCGCTGCCGATGCGGT
>JAFOCZ010000133.1 GCA_017380955.1 Alistipes sp. | reverse complement strand
TTTACGAGACCGTCCTTCTTTGATGACATTGTCATACCGTCAGCGTAAGAGAACATCTCCTTGCAGATCTCCTTGATAGTCTTATCTGCGTAGCCCTCCTCACGAGTCTTGATGAAGTATGCGTTCTCTACGAAACGTGCTGAGTCGAATACTACACGCTTGCCATACTTGTCAGCGATAGCACGAACATCACGCAAGTTCTTCATAGATACAGGCTGACCACCTGCAGTGTTGTTAGTAACAGTAACGATGATGAAAGGAATCTTCTCAGCGTTCTCAGCCAAAGCCTTCTCCAACTTAGCGCAGTCTACCTCGCCCTTGAAAGGAATCTCAAGCTGAGTATCCTTAGCAGCGTCGATAGTGCAGTCCAAAGCAGTTGCCTTACGGAACTCGATGTGACCCTTTGTAGTATCGAAGTGTGAGTTACCTGGGATGATGTCACCAGCCTTTACAAGGTGAGAGAACAATACGTTCTCAGCAGCACGACCCTGGTGTGTAGGGATAACGTACTCGAAACCTGTGATAGCGCCGATAGTCTCCTTCAACTGGAAGAATGACTTAGAACCAGCGTAAGCCTCGTCACCTGTCATCATAGCAGCCCACTGACGGTCGCTCATAGCGCCAGTACCAGAGTCTGTCAAACAGTCGATGTATACCTGCTCTGACTTCAAGCCAAAGAGGTTATAGTGTGCATCCTTAAGCCACTGCTCACGCTCTGCGCGTGTGCTCTTCTTCAATGGCTCAACCATCTTAATGCGATACGCTTCTGCAAATGGGATTTCCATAATAGTTTTAATTTTTTAGGTTATAATTGTTTAATAATATATTCTTTTTGCGTGTTTGCTACACCACGAAATATATCTATTTATATATTCCACGCTACAAAGATATATAAAAATATAGTCAATCGCAACACTTCACACCAAATATTTTCCTTCGCAGTGTTAGCAAAAAACCATATTACTATTTATTTGCAACAAGAAGTTCTAGGATCTGTATTGCGTTGAGTGCCGCGCCTTTACGAATTTGGTCGGCCACGCACCAGAGGGCGATACCGCGCTCCGAGCCCAAATCCTTGCGTATACGACCCACATATACAGGGTCGCTACCCTCGGCGAAGAGAGGCATAGGATAACACTTCTCCATAGGCTCGTCCATAAGCACAACACCTGGGGCGTTGGCGAAGGCCTCGCGCACAGCATCCACAGATATCTCCTCCTCGGTCTCTACCCATATAGCCTCGGAGTGGGCACGCAACACAGGTACACGCACGCACGTTGCCGAGGTGCGGATATCGGAGTGCATAATTTTGCGTGTCTCGTGGAACATCTTCATCTCCTCCTTTGTGTAGTCGTTATCCTGGAACACGTCGATATGTGGGATAAGGTTGCAGGCGAGTTGGTATGCGAACTTCGCAACCTCAGGCTCACGACCCTCCACCACAGCCTTCATCTGCTCCTTGAACTCCTGCATCGCCGTTGCTCCTGCGCCACTTGCCGACTGGTATGTCGCAACGTGAACACGCTCGATATGCGACAGACGCTCGATAACCGCCAATGCCACAACCATCTGAATAGTAGTACAGTTAGGGTTTGCAATGATGCGACGTGGAGCGTTGAAGGCATCCTCGCCATTTACCTCGGGTACTACCAATGGCACATC
Source organism: Alistipes sp. (assembly GCA_017380955.1). Taxonomy (GTDB): domain Bacteria; phylum Bacteroidota; class Bacteroidia; order Bacteroidales; family Rikenellaceae; genus Alistipes. The sequence goes on along the minus strand of JAFOCZ010000133.1, from coordinate 12,659 downwards.
CTCCTCCATACGGAAGGCACTTGAGTTATCAATCATAAATGTGCCGTGCTTGGTGATGGTCTCGGCAAACTCCAACGATGTGGAGCCTCCGGCAGAGCAGAGCGCCACATCTATATCCTTAAAGTCGTCGTTGTGCTGCAACTCCTTGACTACGATATCCTGACCACGGAACTTATACACCGAGCCCGCGCTACGCTTCGAGCCAAAGAGGTGCATCTCATCAATCGGCATAGGGTGATTCTCCAATATCGAGAGAAACTCCTGACCCACAGCGCCACTAACACCAACAATTGCTATCTTCATAATCTATCTATTTTTACCTTTGTTAACTTTGATTTTTTATATGTTATTTGTCTATTTTTTCACTCCGTTATTACTAATTAGAAGAAGTCCTCCTCGCCGCCAAAGAAGATATCCTCGCTCACATCCGTCGACTGCTCGTTAGCCTGTGTGATATCTATCTCGCAACTATAGTCTGGCTCTTCGTCCGAGCGCTCGAAGCGGTCGGTGCGCTCTACACCCAACGAGCCATCGGCAAATACCTTTGTGAGGAACTTACCAGCCACCGGCAACGCCATACGCGAGCCATCGGCATTGCGTGTGAAGTGTATGGCATTCTCCTCGCCACCTACCCATACGCTCATAACGAGGTTTGGCACAGCACACATAAACCACGTATCGACGTTGTCGTTGGTAGTACCTGTCTTTGCTGCAATCTCCACATCGTCGAACTTAAACTCATAGAGCATACGTCGCGCAGTACCCATAGTCACCACACGCTGCATCATCGTTATCATCGTGTATGCCACACGCTTCGAAAGGACATCCTCGGTCTTTGGTGTGAACGTAGCCAACACATTACCCTGGCTATCCTCGATGCGTGTCACAAAGATTGGGTCTACGTGGACACCCTTATTGGCAAATGTAGAGTATGCCGATGCCATCTCGAATGGGTTGCTATCGTACGAGCCTATGCACAACGCTGCCACAGGGTCTATGAAACTGCGGATGCCGAGGTCGTGGATGAAGTCCGCCACAGCCTCGGGGCGCTTTGCCTGCTTCATAATCCACGCAGAGTAGTTGTTACGGCTGTTTGCCAAGCCCCAATAGAGAGGATGAACACCCGTATATTCCACCTCGCCGGCCTCCTTTGGCGACCATATACCTGCAGGGGTCTCTATAGACACCGGAACGTTAGGCACAGGGGTACAAGGTGTTAGACCAAGGTGGTCGATGGCAAAGGTGTAGATAAATGGCTTCGACGTAGAGCCCACCTGACGCTTACCCTGTGTCGCTGCGTCGTACTTGAAGAAGCGGTAGTCAGGGCCTCCGACATATGCTCTAACATATCCCGTAGCAGGGTCTACAGCAACAAACGCACCACGCATAGTCTTCTTGTAGTGGATAAGCGAGTCACGAGGTGTGATAACCGTATCACGAACACCCTTGTATGTAAATACACTCATCGAGACAGGGGTGTTGAACGCCGCCTTTATATCCTTCTCCGAAGCACCCTCCTTCGCCATATTTCGCCAACGCTCCGTCTGGCGCATCGCGGCGTTTATCTTCTCATCGGACTCTGCCTTTGTGAGGTCGGGGAATAGCGAGCCACCACGGCTCTTAATCTGCGCATCCATACGAGGCTGCACCAACTCTGCCATCTGCTCGCGGAATGCCGCCTCGGCATACTTCTGCATACGCGCATCTACGGTGGTGTAGATCTTCAGTCCATCACGATAGATGTCATACGACTCGCCATTAGCCTTCTTATTCTTGTAGCACCAGCCATATATAGGATTCTCCTCGTACTGCTTCACAGCCTGCTCATAGTCCCACTCGGTGTAGAAGTTACGACGTTCAGGCTCTTTGGCCATCATCGTGCGACGCACCATCTCGCGGAAGTATGTCGCCGAGCCCTCGTTGTGAGCATCCGCAGCACGACGATAACGTGTGAGGTCTATAGGCAACTGCTTCAACGAGTCGGCAACCTCCTCGCTGATAGCACCAGCCTTTGCCATACGGTCAAGCACGGTGTTACGACGCTCTCGCGCTCGCTCATTAGGCACACCACGCTTCAGTGGTGCGTAGGTACCTGGTGCTTTTACCTGTCCTGCGATTACCGCCGCCTCCTCGATAGCCAGGTCACAAGGCTCCTTGCCAAAGAAGTTGTTGGCTGCCGACTTGATACCGAAGTTTGAGTTTGAGAACTCCACGGTGTTGAGATACATAGCAACAATCTCCTCCTTGGTGTAGTTATACTCGAGTTGTGTGGCTATGACATACTCCTGAGCCTTAGCAGCGAGAGTTCCTGCGTTACCCTCCAAGCCCTCCTTGTTACGACGTGTCTTGTAGAGGTTCTTCGCCAACTGCTGTGTGATGGTACTACCACCACCCTGTCCCGACTGTCGGAGAATCACGGTCTTGATACCAGCACGCGCCGTAGCCTTGAAGTCGATACCCGAGTGGTCAAAAAATCGGACATCCTCGGTAGCAAGCAACGCCGCCACGATGGTTGGCAACTTATGACCATCTATCTCGAGCCACTTATCGCTATCTGCCGAGAACATATCCTCGTAGGATAGGTATGTACGATTCTCGATGAAGTATGTTCCGAGCACCTCACCATCCTCGGAGTATATCTGCGTTGCGAGGTTTGTCTTTGGATTCTCCAACTCCTCGAACGTTGGCATAGGGCCTAAAATCTCAAACCTTGCCATAGTAAAGAGGCTTGCCAGGGCTATCACACCTGTGAACACCACAGCCCACATCGCGGTAATAATCCACGACTTCCAGCCTCGTTTAGTAGTCTTACTTTCCTTCTTCTTTGCCATATATTGTCTTATTTTATTCCTTACTTTTCACTTTAAACCCGCGTCGCAGACACCACACTTTTCACCTCTCACTTTTCACTTTTCACCTTAAAATGGTAGTCCCAAGCCAAAGCCAAAGTACCATCTGCCACTCTGGAATGGCAAGAACGACATCTTCTTATATAACGAGAATGTTGCCGATATTGTTGCTGCGTCGGGCATAGAGAATATGTTGAAGTCTATGCCAAGGTCGACACCCGCAGAGCCTATGTAGTTTCTATTCATAAAAAACCTACCCTCCTCGGTAACACCCTTAGGCTTGTCGAACGAGGCGTAGTCTACACCTACATTCACCCTCAGGCGCTTGAAGTATACCACGCCTGGCCATCCACCATCGGGATACCACACCGGAAGTGCATAGTTCAGCGAGGTGGCTATATAGTTGTCGTTCTGAATCTCATACGACGAGAATCCTCGGGGTAGCAACCTTGTAGACTTAAACGACAATCCCGACAACACCAAATCGGAGTGGAAACCACCCAGCGACGTTTGGTAGGATGCCGCAACTGACAACGAGTGGTGCTTCGCAAATCCCGGGGTGTATAACTTACCATAGAGCACCATAAGGTGACCCATAGCATCGGTAGTGGGATTTAGGGTATAACTTCCCGAGAGCACAACGCCCCACGGTGGCAGGAAGTCGCGGTGTGCCAGACGCACCAAATCCTGGAAGCCTACGCCAAAGGATAACTGATGAACACCCTCCGAGTAGCCGACATAGCGCATATTGGTAACCTTGAAATCCTCAAACTCCAAATCGCGGACATTAGCGACCATACCATTTGAGAAGTTCCACGACGAGGATAGCACCAACTGTCGGGTGTGGTAGCCGCGCTGCATAAGTATTGGCAGCGTAGCACCAGCACTTATGGAGTAGTATTTGCCGAGCGCCACATCGGGAGAGTATTCGAGACGCTGCTTCTCGGTGTCGTACGCAGCAATCTTATATATCTGCTGGCTACCACCATATGTACCACTAACCCACAGGTTTACACCCAAGCCATTATATCGCAGCGTACCCTTATACACCGAGCCCTCGCGGGGATTCCAACCCCAGGTGAGGAAGCCTCCGAGCGTAGAGAGTATATTCTGTGACATCACCGTAGCACCGAGGTTAAAGGCTATGGATGACTCCTCGACAATGGCATAAGGGTCGTAGGATGCAGGTGCCCAACTGTGGATGTTGAAGGCGTGACCAATCCTCGAGAAGCGCTTCGACGGAGTCTTGGCTCTCACCATCTCCTCTGCCTTGGCATCGTAGCGCACCGTATCGAGGTTTACAACACCCCACGGCTTGCTCTTCGGAAGCATAATCTTTGGGGGGTGTGGCAAGTATCGCACCTCCTTAGCACCACTTGTCGTCTGCAACGTAGGCATATATCCTCGGCGGTCGTAGGTTGTTGCGACAACCACCGTATCGTTAAGCGGCGTAGGCTGGAACGAGCCATAGCGCGATGTTGTAAGGCGATACTCCTTACCCTCCACAAGGTCGTAGAGGTGTGCCTCATCACGACCCGAGGCTATAGAGCCGAAGTATAGTTTTCCACCCTTGGCCCTGAGGTCGCTGAGTGTGGTATATGCCGAACGTGTGACACGCTCCACACCGCCACGCACCAACTTGCCGATATGCATACCATCGTCATCCGTGATGATGAGATATATGGCATCCGTAACATCATCCCACGCCATACCGTGTATCTCACTGCCATAGGGCAACTCGGTGCGACGGTCGGCATCTAACGCACCATTCACAACGATGGTATAGCGGCTATCCGCCGTATACTCCACCCACGCAATGCCATAACCCGATGTTGGTGTGGCATAGAGGATGTTACGCTGCTTATGCTTGGCAAATGGGTGTCCGTTATCGAGATCCATATAGCACAACACCGAGTATACCTGCTCGGCAAAGAGAGCGCTCTGGCGATACTCCGTCCACCACACACGACCCTTATCGCTGAGCATAGGGCGTGATGACAGATAGCCTATGGATGCTATCTTACGCTCCTCGCCACTCTCCACGTCAACCTCCACAAATGCCTGTGTAGCATCCAAATCCTCCTTTAGGAACAGCACCCTATCGCCATCCAAAGGTATAGGATGGGAGAATGTGGTATAGGAGCGAGGCTCGGCAACGGGGATTGGCACTGCCGACTCCTCGACATCGGCCAATGGCTGCCAATGGTAGTAGAGGGTGTTGAAGGTGTCGTAGAAGAGTTTCGACTCCGAACTTCCATACAAGCGCTTGAGCACCCAATTTGTTGAGACTATCATATATGGGCGGCGCGATGTCAACTCCGCAACATCGTCACCCATAATACGTCCAAAGCGGTTGTAGCCGTGGCGCGAGAGGAGATATCCCAGGTTGTAGTGGTTGGGGATATAGTCTTTGTATGAGCCACATAACCACTTATCGTAACACCTGAAGGCGGTTGCCACATTGCCATAAGCACGATAGGGCATCGTGAAAGAGGGCTGCATACCACGACCAAACGTCGACATCTCGGTCTCGGTCATCACAGCATCGCCCTCCATCATCCACAGAGGCATAAAGAGCAGACCTATGGTCGAACTCTGCTGTCCGAGGATATAACTCAGCGCCTTGACTACACCACGATTGAGGTTGTTGTACTGCACAGCGTGGCGATACTCGTGGGCTATAAGTTGCTTGGTCCAGGGCATAGAGTAGCCATTAACCTCGGGCGTAGAGAGAAACTCCACACGGCGTGGCATCCACATCACAAGACCATTAGACCTGAAGTTGGCGGGGTGCACAACAAAGGGTATAGACATCTGAGGATGACGATAGCCATAACTGATATCGCCCTTCACAGCGTCGAGGTAATACATCATTCGTGATGCCACCTCACGCGCCGTATCGGGATATACCACACGATACTGCTCGGCTCGCATCTGTCGCCACTTGAACGATGGTGGATCGACACCCCAACTATAATACTGCGCAGAGAGACGCTCCGTGGCAACCATACCGCAGAGTATCAGCATAATAGATATTAGAAATCGTCTCAACTGCATAAGCACCTATATAATTCGGACAAAGTTACTAAAAAATTGCCAAACGAGCAAAATCATTTCTCGCAACATACCCCCTGTCATCAATAGCAAAAACGCCATACTCCAACCCAAAGGGTGGTAATTGTGATATTCACCGCTGCTCATTGGTTTTACATTTTATGCCGTTCATCCTTCAAATACGCCAATTCATACAAATTTCATCGATTTCTCAACACATTTCATCTAATAATTCGTACCTTTGTTATTAATGGAATAATGTAAAGCAAATAAACTTAAAAATACCTACAAATGAAAAGTAAAAACTTTATGATGATTGAGACAATGTCTCATTCCAATTATGATGCCCCCCGTTTGGACATCGTAGAGATTAGCGTAGAGCGCGGCTTCGAACTCTCAAGTGACGGCTTTGGCTTAGGCGATGGCACAAGTTACGACGAGGAGGATGTCGAGTGGTAACCCTATGTTTAACCCCAAAAGAGAGACTATGATGAAGAAGTTTTGGAATTTGATGCTTGCTGCAATGGTTATCTTTGGTGCAGCAGCGTGCAACGACGTAGATGTAGAGGTTGTCACCCCAGAGGCAGGATTGTCTTTCGAGGCAACTATCGAGACTAATGAGACTCGTACCGACGTTGTCTTCAACGAGGGCACAAAAAAGTGGGACACCGTATGGACAGGTAACGAGACATTGTCTGTCGTGTCTGGTTGGTCTCGCTACGACTTTAAGAACAGCGTAGAGAACAAGAACCACTTTGTCTGCACTAACGACGGCGTTAAGGATTTGGTTGGCAAGAAAGTTACTATCAAGTTGACACACGACACTGATGGCAACACTTTGAACAGCAAGAAGGGTAAGGCTGGTGGTCATATCGAGGCTACTGTTGACGCATTCGACCCTGCAGAGGGCGTAAACCTCCAGGTTAAGAGCGCCTTCTTGCGCTACTCATCTGATTATGAGGTTACCCTCGATGCTTCAGCACAGATCTTCGACTACAATGGTCAGGTGCGTAATACCATCACACTCCCTGCGGGCGAGGATGTATGGGTAGCAATCAAGACTGAAAGCGATGTAACTTTGAGTTACTCAATCAACGGCGAGAAGTGCAAGGAGAAGACATTGGACCTCGATGCAAAGAAGATCTACAACCTCGGCGAGTTGGGCTTGCCTTATGCAGTATCTGCTAAATGGGGTATTGCTGGTGCCTTCAACGATTGGACTGCTGGCACTCCAGAGCCTATGTATGAGGTAGGTGATATGCTCGTAGCATTCAACCTTACAAAACTCAACGACGGTTTCAAGTTCGTTCAGAACAAGGGCTGGGATGGTGCTAAGGGTAGCAAGACTACTACTGCTGTAGCAAGCGGCGAGTGGTTGTACTCTGGCGATAACGACATTAAGACTGCTGATGCGGCTGCTTATGATGTATACTTCGCACCTGCACGCTCTATGTACTGCATCGTGGCTGCTGGTAGCGCAACTCCTGAGATGCCTGAGGTTGAGCCTATCACTTGGTCTTTGGCAGGCTCGTTCAACAACTGGGGCGACACTCTTATGACTGCTACCGACACTGCTAACCTCTTTGTTGCTAAGGGCGTTGAACTTAAGGCGGGTGACGAGATTAAGATTAAGGACTCAAAGACTTGGGATACAAGTTATGGTGGTGGTATCACCAACCTCGAGGCTAACAAGTGGATGAAGGCATACTTCAATGGTGCTAACATCGTTGTTGCCAAGAGCGGCTCATACGACGTATACTTCGAGTATGCTGAGGGCGCTGAGTATAGCAAACTCTATCTTGTAGATGCTGAGGGTGATTACACCACTGCTACAGAGCAGACAGCAAACGGCACACTCGTTCCAGATGGTGGCGAGGAGCCAGGACAGCCAGAGGAGGTGACTCCAGGCGAGAATTCAGAGTGGGCTCTTGTTGGTGCGTTTAGCAACTGGGTAGATAAGACTATGCTTACAACAACCGATGCAGATGTCGTAGTTTTGAAGAATGTTGCACTTAAGGCTGCAGAGGGCTTCCTTGTACGTAAACCATCAACAGATTGGGCAGATAAGTATGGTGCTGGTAATGTAAACTACATCAAGGCAAACCACTATATCACTACACAAAAGGAGGGTGCAGATATGTGTCTTGAGGCTGATGGCACATACGATATCTACTTTAATATCTCTACCAAGAATATATATATTATGGTAGCAGGTACCGACTATGCTAACGCTACACTGCAGACCGTAAACGGTGAGGAGCCAAAGCAGGAGGAGCCTGAGGTAACCGAGAAAGTTGTTTATCTCAAGCCTAACTCTAACTGGACGCAGTCTAATGCTCGTTTTGCTGCATACTTCTGGGGTGGCACAACAGGTGAGAAGTGGGTAAGTATGACCGCTGTTGGTGATGGCACATACGAGGCACATCTCCCAGAGGGTTACGACTACGGTTGCAACATCATCTTCTGTCGTATGAACCCATCGACAACTGCTAACAACTGGAATAACAAGTGGAATCAGACATCTGACCTCAAGACCCCAACCGACGGTAAGAATCTCTATACCGTTAAGGCTGGCACTTGGGATAAGGGTGGTGGTACCTGGAGCGTGAAATAATTTTCCCCATAATCCAATCTATCTGCTGCTCGGTGCTTAGGTGCCGAGCAGTTTTTTTTGTGCGAAATTTGCGATAATAAGAAAAAAATCATATATTTGCATAAGGTAATATACTGATAGTTCGCGTATTTATACCACACAAACGACCGTAACTCACTGGGGGGGGGTAGTTACAACGATTACCTACACCACAACCCTACATAATGAGGCGAGCGCAAACATAGAAACAATATTAAAGAGAGATAGGATGGATACGATTCTCAAGATTGAAAATGTGTCGAAGAGTTACACAGGACACAAGGCCCTCGACGATGTCTCGTTGGAGATACCTCGTGGTGCAGTGTATGGGCTTTTAGGCCCTAATGGTGCGGGTAAGACCACGCTGATACGCATCATAACACGCATAACGATGGCCGATGCAGGACGTGTGCTTCTCGACGGCAAGCCACTGACTGCCGAGGATGTGTTCCACATTGGCTATATGCCCGAGGAGCGTGGATTGTATAAGAAGATGCGTGTGGGCGAGCAGGCTATATTCTTCGCACGCCTGAAGGGTCTCGACAGCCGCGAGGCGGAGCGTCGTCTGCGCGCGTGGTTTAAGAGGCTCAACATCGCCGAGTGGTGGGATCGCAAGGTGGAGGATTTGTCGAAGGGTATGGCGCAGAAGGTGCAGTTTATAGCCACCGTGGTCCACGAGCCCAAACTTCTGATTTTCGACGAGCCATTCTCGGGTTTCGACCCCATAAATGCCAACCTGCTCAAGGAGGAGATTCTCGGACTCCGTGACCGTGGTGCTACGGTGATATTCTCGACACACAATATGGCATCCGTAGAGGAAATTTGCGACCACATAACCCTCATCAACAAGTCGCGAAACATACTCTCGGGATCGGTGGAGGAGATACGTCGCACCGCCGGAGGTAACAACTTCGAGGTGTTGTATCGTGCCTCGGAGGAGGAGTTCCTGGCGGCTTTGGGCAACCTCGCCACACGCACCACCGAGAGCCGTGGCACTGTGGGCGGCTACACCCAAACACGCATCCACATCCCCAATGACGAGGATGTTCGTGGTGTTATCGCAGCACTCAACGACCGCTGCAACCTCCGCTCGCTGAACGAGGTAATACCATCGATGAACGATATTTTTATTCGCACCGTAAATGGCACTTTATAACGCTAAAGAGTGAAGAGTATGAAGAACATATACCTTATTATATCGCGCGAATACCTGGAGCGTGTCCGCAAGAAGTCGTTTATAATCGTTACGCTGCTGATGCCGCTGTTTATGATAGCGATGATGGTAGCGCCATCGCTCGTTATGCTCTACAACACCAGCGACCAGAAGCAGGTGGTAGTCGTAGACCGCTCGGGGCTTATCGCAGACAACCTCTATGAAACCCCCGAGGTGACGTTTATCCGCGAGACGGGGATGAGCAAAAGCGAGGCTTGTAACATCTACAACGCCGAGAGCGGCATCTTCGGAGTGTTGTATATCGGCGAGACGATAGAGGCTCGTGACTCTGTGCAACTTATCACCAACAGTTCATCATCTATGATGCTCGAGGAGAACATCGCAGCACAGATTGAGAGCATCGTGGAGCGTGAGAAGTTGAAGGCATACAACATCGACAACCTCGAGGAGATTCTCGCCAACATAGAGACCAACATCTCTCTTGCCACATACCTCAACGACGGCAGTGGCGAGGAGGAGATGATGGAGTCTACATCCACCGGCGTGAACTACATCCTCGGCATAGTGCTGGGTATGATGCTCTATATGATTATCATCCTCTATGGTCAGATGGTGCTCACCTCGGTTGTCGAGGAGAAGTCTTCGCGCGTCATAGATGTTATGGTCACAAGTTGCACACCATTCCAACTTATGATGGGTAAGATTCTCGGCATCGCCGCCGTAGCCCTCACACAGATTGGCATATGGGCACTCCTCGTGCTCTCGGCATCTAAGTTCCTCGTGCCTGTGGTATTCTCGGCAGATGTCGTGGCGGCAAACGATATGATGCTTGGCGCGGCACTCGGCACAATCACCGATACGGGATATCTCGCCTCGCTGTTTGTCTACCTCACGCTCTTCATCCTCGGAGGATTCCTGCTCTACGCATCGTTGTATGCCGCAGCAGGCTCGGCGGTGGACTCTATCCAGGATAGCCAGCAGTTCAACTCCATAATTATGATACCTATCATCCTGGCCATTATCATTATGATGTCGGTCTTCAACGACCCTAACTCGCCTATCGCCTTCTGGTCGTCGATGATACCCTTCACCTCGCCTATCGTGATGATAGCACGCATACCTCTGGGCATCGCTACGTGGGAGATTGTGCTCTCGGTGGTGATACTCTATGCATCGTTTGTTGCCACCACGTTCATCGCCTCAAAGATTTTCCGCGTGGGAATCTTTATGCACGGCAAGCGCAACTCTTGGCGCGATCTGTGGCTATGGATTAGAGAGAAGTAAAATACTAATATACATAAGGTAGGCGAGCGCCTACCTTTATTTATATATAGCACCCATCATCGCCACGCCACCAAAGTTCAACGAACGTATGTAGTCAAACCTTTCGGGTGTCACACCGCCTAAGGCGATAACCTTATGGTCGATGATGCCCTCATCGGAGGCACGGCGTAACTCCTCATCACTAAAGCCCGAGCGATAGCCCTGCTTCGAGATACTGTCAAAGATAGGGCTTAGTAAGAGGTAGTCATAATCAACCTTACAGCGTACCACCTCCCCTAATGTGTGGCAGGAGCGACTTCTATTACCGCGATAATCATCAGAATATGAGGTGATATTGCGGTTTAGGTGTATACCCTTTAGCGAGAATTCGGCATATAGCACTGGGTAGTCGTGAACAACAATCTTTGACCTATATCTCGCATCTAACCGCTCGAGCACCCTGCGACACTCCTCAATCGTCGACTCGGGCTTTCGGAGGTGGATGATGTCGATGCCACTATTGAGCAGACGCACAATGATAGCGGCATCGTCATCCGTAACCTTGGGCGTTGTAATAGCAACAAGTATCACTACTTCAACTTTTCGATGATAAGGTCTGCAACCTTCTTGCCCGAGAGGAGCATACCGCCAAAGATAGGACCCATACGTGGTGTGCCACTTACGGCAGAGGCCGCCATACCACAAACATAGAGACCTGGGTATATCTCCTTTGTGCCATTTACCACCTCCTGCTCGCCAGCGACAACATCCAACGAGCGCTCGCCGATGACATCGCCGCTGTCGGTAGCCAGGCGAATGCCATTCTTACGCGCCACAGTGCAGCACATCTCGCTGTCGTGACCTGTGCCATCCACTACGCACTTTGCCATAATGTTCAGAGGGTCGACGTGCATACCCTCCCTGAGCACAGGAGTCCAGTTCACCACCACGCCACTTACCACATCGTTCTTGAAGATTACATCCTCCACGGTGTAGCAGTTAAAGATTGTCGCTCCGGCGTGAACAGCCTTATAGAGCAATGCCGAGGTGCTCTCCACCGAGTCCATAACATAGAGATGGTCGTCATACTGCTCGAAGTTGATGTCGAACTCCTTGATGATATGCAGCGCCTCCTCCTGAACAACAATCTGGTTGAACATCATAGCACCGCCCCACATACCTCCGCCTGGCGATAGTTTACGGTCGAACTGCGCCACCTTCAAGCCTGCCTTGGCAAGATAGTATGCCGCTACGATACCCGAAGGACCACCACCAACGATGGCTACATCAAGGTCTAAGTTACGCTCCAACTTGTTGAAATAGGTGGAGATAATACCGTGTGATACGTTTCTTTCAATCATAATTTTAATTGGTTTATAAGGTTATGGGTAATTACTCTTCGCATAGCGTATGGCTAATCCTCATGGCGCAGAAGTTAGGTCCGCACATTGTGCAGTACTTGCCGCCCACGTTATTCGATGTTTTGTAGTATTCCAACGCCCTTTCTGGGTCGAGGCTGAGGTTGAACTGGTCCTTCCAGCGGAACTCGTAGCGCGCCTTGCTCAGCGCATTGTCTCTCACCATGGCTCCTGGGTGCTGCTTGGCAAGGTCTGCCGCGTGTGCCGCAAGTTTAAAGGCTACGACACCCTTGCGCACATCCTCCTTGTTGGGTAGCGCAAGGTGCTCC
>JAFOCZ010000014.1 GCA_017380955.1 Alistipes sp. | reverse complement strand
ATAGGATGGTGAAATTTCGAGTGCGGAGCATTATTTTTGCTCGTCGCCACCACCAAAGTAGTTGATGATGGCCTCAGCGCGCTTTGTGCCAACAACCTCGGTCAACTGCTCGCGTGAAGCCTCGCGCACGGCACGCACAGTCTTGAAGTGGCGGAGTAGCGTTGTAAGGCTCTTGTCGCCGATGCCGGGTATGTGGCTGAGTTCGCTATCTATGAACGACTTATCGCGCTTCTGGCGATGGAAGGTGATGCCGAAGCGGTGTGCCTCATCACGAATATGGCAGATGACCTTCAGTGGCTCGCCCATACGGCTGAGGTAGTAGGGGGTAGGGTCGTCGGGGTAGTATACCTCCTCCAGACGTTTTGCGAGACCCACAATGGGAACACGATTCTCGATGCCCAACTCCTTGAGAATTGCATAGGCACTCGACAACTGTCCCTTACCGCCATCCACGATTATCAGGTCGGGGAGTTCTGCACCCTCATCCAGAAGTCGTGAGTAGCGGCGGTGTACAATCTCGCGCATCGAGGCAAAGTCATCAGGACCCTCCACGCTCTTGACATTGAAGTGGCGATACTCCCTCTTTGAGGGTTTGCCATCGCGGAATACTACGCACGACGCCACAGGGTTTGTACCCTGAAGGTTTGAGTTATCGAAACACTCTATATGTCGTGGTTGCTTTGCGAGGTGCAACTCCTTACGCATAGCCTCCATAAGTCGCTCGGTGTGGCGCTCGGGATTCTTAATCTCCATATTCTTGTGAATCTCCGCGCGGTATATGCGTGCGCTGCGCAGTGAGAACTCCAGCAAGTCGGACTTTTCGCCACGTTTTGGGATGGTGAATGTAACACCGTCGAAGAGTATCGCTGCCGAGGGCATCATAGGCACTATAACTTCGCGTGAGAGTGTTATGTTCATACTCTCCACGATATGCACTATGGCTCGCGATAGCAACTCTTCGTCTGTGGTCTCCACGCCGGGCTTTAGGCGTATGGTCTGCACCGCGACTATAGAGCCGTGGCGTATGCTCACAAAGTTGCAGTAGGCGACATCGTCGTCACGCAGCAGCGAGAATACATCGCTGTCCACAATCTTGGAACTCACAATCACCGAGCGTGACTGATACTCCGAGAGCGCCTTCAGTCGCTGCTTATACTGCTCGGCAATCTCGAAGCGTAACTCCTCCGCAGCGCGCATCATCTCACGCTCCAGCCACTCACGCACAGGGCGTAGGTCACCCTTGAGTATCGACTTCACAAGGTCTATGCTTTCTGCATACTCCTCCTCGCTCTGATACCCCACGCAGGGTGCTTTGCAGTTTCCGATGTGGTACTGCAGACAGGTGCGGTATTTCCCCGCTTTTATAGATGTTGCCGAGAGATTTAGTTTGCAGGTGCGCAACGGTATGACATCGCGTATGAACTCCAATATAGATCGCTGCATCGATACCGAACTATATGGGCCAAAGTATTGCGAGCCGTCACGCAGCAACTGTCGTGTAGACTCCACGCGTGGGAAGGGCTCACGACGTAGCACAATCCAGGGATATGTCTTATCATCCTTCAGGAGGATGTTGTATCGGGGTTGCAGACTCTTGATAAGCGAATTCTCAAGAAGTAGGGCATCCTGCTCGGTGTCGACGACGATATGACGTATGTCAACCACCTGGCGCACCATAACAATCACCTTCGCCGAGTGGTCACGACTCTCCACGAAATACGACGACACACGGCGCTTCAAATCCTTAGCCTTGCCGACGTATATTATCGTGTTGTTCTTGTCCACGAATTGGTACACTCCCGGCGAATGTGGCAGCGCCGCCACCTGCTCCTTGATATGTTGCATAGTCTCCTTACTCATAGTGCGATGATTATGAAAGTCCGCAAACAAAAAAAAGAGAGAAACTTTCGCTTCTCTCTTTAGTACCCAGAGCCGGGGTCGAACCGGCACAGGGGTGAACCTACTGGTGTTTGAGACCAGCGCGTCTACCGATTCCGCCATCTGGGCATCAGATTTCTCTGAATTGCGATGCAAAGATACTACTAATTTCCGTATCTGCAAATTTTTTAGGAACTTTTTTTTGAAAAAATATATAGTTTCCTAAATCATTCGCTGATTATCAGGCGTTTAATAGTTGCGACTATTTGTGGCTTCCGCACTCGTGATGCGAGCATCCCTCGCCAGAATCCTTGATAAGACCGATGAGGTAGGCGCGAACAACCATCTCGATATTGCCACGGCAGCCGCGAACAACCTTGATATTGTGGCTCTCGAGTTTATTCTTTGCACCCTCACCCATATTTCCTGCGAGCATAACGCTGATACCCATAGCCTCCATATCCGCTGCGATGCCCGACTTGCAACCGCAACCCTGTGGCGACTCGAGGCGTGATGAGTTTACAATCTCGTTGTTCTCAATCTCGAAGATTGTGTAGTAGGCGCAGTGACCGAAGTGGTCGTCGATAACGCCGTCGCGTGTTGGAACAGCAATTTTCATATACTTTCTTATAAAAGGTTAAGGCAGGCATTGACGCCTGCCTTAATTAAACTTGATGTTAGATTACAAGTTTGGGTTGATCTTTGACCACTCCTCGATAGCAGGAACGATACCCAAAGTTACCAACTCATCACGCATCTTGCAAAGGTGTGCGTATGAAGCGTCCAACTTCGCCAACTCCTCCTCAGTACCAACAGGCATCTTGTATGAGCAGCCGTTCTGGTCGAGAACAGTGTCCATAGCCATCATAATGTGGTTGTACTTCTCGTTAGAAACGTATGTACCTGCAGGGAAACGGAATGGCTCACCACCCATAACTGAGCGAATCATCTCTACAGAGAGATATGATGGGCTCTGGAATGATGAACGACCACGCAACTTGATGATAGCAGCACCACCCTGTGTTACGTCCTTCTTCATCTGCTCCCACTCCTCTGCTGGGAACTCCTCAGTGCCGATGATGTCAGTAAGGTTGCGACCAGCGATCTTCACTGCGCTGCCGAATACTGCCATCTGCTCGCCGTGACCACCGTATGTAGCGCAGCCCTCGATCTCGCTCTGCATAACGCCGAACTTCTTAGCCAAAGCGCTCTTAAGACGTGTAGTATCCAAACCAGCAAGTGTAGTAACCTGACCTGGCTTCAAACCAGAGTACAACAATGTTACAAGACCAGTGAGGTCAGCAGGGTTGAAGATGATAACAACGTGCTTAACATCTGGGCAGTAAGTCTTGATGTTCTTACCAAGCTGCTCTGCGATCTCGCAGTTACCCTTCAACAAATCCTCACGTGT
>JAFOCZ010000132.1 GCA_017380955.1 Alistipes sp. | reverse complement strand
TGTGACAAGTCCTGTGCGCTGATATTCACCGCCGCCACACATAGCGCAACGATTAGAAGTAGTCTTTTCATAATGGTGCGAATTTATATTAGATGATACTTCCGTAAAGTTAGCGCTATTTTCTCATATTTCAAAACAATATGATATAAAACACACCGAGCAGATGAGTTATTCGTCTGCTCGGTGTGTGTATCTGTTCAAGATTTGGGTAGTCTACTCTGTCTTCTCGTCATTCTCTGCTGCGGCGCGCTCGGCCTCAGCGCGTGCCTTCTCATCCTTGAACATCTGCTGCATCGTATGGTTGCCGAAGGTGAGTTTGCGGATGGTAAGTTCCATAGCCTTGTCGTTGGCGATGCGGAGATTCTTGCCCGACTTGAGAAGTTGGTCTCGTACATCCTCGAGATCCTTGATAGACTTCTCTATAGACTTGATAGCCGCCTCGAAGTTCTTATGCGCCTTATCTACATTAGTCTGTATGTCCAACTTAAAGCCTGTGAGTTTCTCCTCGAAGTTGGTGATGTCGACACTCTGGCTGCGGATAAGCATAAGTTCGTTTTTGAACTCGATGCTCTTCTTCGCCGCGTTGTCCAACAAAGTGATTAATGGTATGAAGAACTGTGGGCGCACCACGTACATCTTCTCGTAGAGGTACGACACGTCGACGATGCCTACGTTGAAGACGTCGTTGTCAGCCTCGAGGGTTGTCACAAGCACTGCATACTCACAACCCTTCTTCTTGCGATCATCGTCGAGTTTCTTGTAGAAGTCGGCATTCTTGTGCTTCTTCTCGGTATCCTCCATCTCGTTCTTCATCTCAAACATAATAGAGATATACTCCGTGTCGCCGTCGAAGTTACGGAAGATGAAGTCTCCCTTAGTACCATCCGCAGTCTTGTTATCCTTGCCAAACTGCGCCTTAGGCATATGTGGGCGCAACTCCATCTCGAACTTATTAGCGCAGTATTGCTCGAGGCTCTCGCCAATCATCTTTGTAGACATACGGCTCTTGAGGTCGCGGTAGAATTCTATCTGCTCCTCGGCACGGCGCAAGTCGGCCTTGTACTGCTGGTGTATGGCATTCTCGCGGATTATAGCCTCGTTGCGACCATTCTGCACCTCGTTGCGAAGACCCTGAATCTCCGCCTCCTTGCTCTGCAACTGCTCTGCTGCACGCTGCTGCTCCTCCAACACCGCAAGTTTTATGTGTGTCTCCACCTGCTGGAGTCCCGAGGTTAGTTCCGCGATGCGTCTGTCACGCTCTGCAATCACGTCGCGCATCTCCAACTCCTTCTCCTTTGCGGCACTTGATAGTTGCTCACGCAGACGTGTAATCTCCTTATCCTTCTCGCTCATCTGCTGCATCTTCTCTGCCACACGGCGCTCAAGTTCCTGCTCCGACTTAGCGCGCTCTGCCTCGCGCTCTGCTGCGATGCGTGCATCCATCTCCTTTATTCGGCGCTGCAACTCGCTCTCAAACTCCTTGGTCTTCACCTGGCTGAGGATAGAGGCATAGTCCGCCTCGTCGATAGTAAACATAGTTCCGCACTGTGGGCATTTAAGTTCCTTCATAGAGATTGTGATTTAAAAGTTTTGACATTGCAAATATATGAATAAATTTTGAGATTCCCAAATATTCGGCACTCTAAATTACTGAAAATCAGTATACCATATATTTAAATGCGCGCCCACGCACGCGTTAGGACTATATAGTAAAATATACATTTTTCTGAATTTTCCAAATTTTTTAACAACTATTTTACGCTAATCCCAAACTTTTTTCAAATCGCCACTTGGTGCAAAACAACACCCCAAGAGCCGTCGGACTCCTGGGGTGTTGTAGTTGTGCGATGTAACTGCTATCGTATGCTGTAGTCGCCGAATGTCATCTGCTCAACGGTGTACGAAACGTAGATGTTGTCGAAGCCGTCGAAGTTATGCTCTCCCTCGCCATTTGGGAAACTTGTAGATACGGGATTCTTGCGCTTGCCGAAGCCTGTGAGCGTATCCTCGCAGAGGTAGTTCAAACCCTTTTCTCCGTCTGCGGTGGTGAGGAAGCGGTTGCGCGGACACTCGCCATAGCAGGCAAAGAGAGATTTGCACCTCTTGCACTGCCCGGGTAGCGTGGTGTACTTAGCCCTGCCGAAGATGCGTTGCTGGTGGCTATACATTATATTTATAATAGGGGTGTCGTGGATGTTGCCGAGTCTATACTCGGGGAACACAAAATGGTCGCACGAATATACATCGCCATTATGCTCTATGGTTGCTGCGTGATCGCAATATTTCGACATTGTGCAGATGCCCGATGGCGCATCAACCCAATAGGCAAGTGTGGTGTCGAAGAGTTGCACGAACATCTCACCAACATCGTTGTGCACCAACTCGTCGAAAATTAGTTCTCTCGGGCGACTTTCGTAATCGTACCTCAAAGATACTCAATTGTATCGAATTCTCAATACTCGCGCAATTCGAAATATGTAGTTTTTGGGCTAAAGAGAGGTGATGTAATAAAAAATTCGTATATTTGTATTTACAATTCGATGCAACAATAGTTAACCAAGTGTATGAAATACAATGTCTTTATAAGTTATTCGCGTAAGGATACCGAGATTATAGATAAAATAGAGCAGGAGTTGCTGCGCTATGGCATCACCTGTTTTATAGACCGCAGCGCTATAAATCCTGGTGAGGATTATGCCGAGGTGATATCCAAGGCTCTCTACGACTCCGACCTTATGCTCTTTGTGTGGAGCGAGAACTCCAATCAGTCGCGTGAGGCTGCCAACGAGGTGGCGCTGGCCATAGAGTTTGAGAAGCAGGTCGTGCCATTTAAGATTGGTGAGTTTAAGCCCGACTTTAGGTTGGCATACCGCCTTGTGCGATTCAATCGTATAGATGCGGTGGCATACAACGAGCAGAAGATTGTGGCACTGGGTGAGAAGATTGCTGCGCAACTTGGTAAGACATTGTCCGATGGTGAGGCGCAGTCAAAGGTGGCTGCAGTGCAACCTGTGGCGTCGGCTGTTGAGGAGGTTGTTGAAGATCCCGTGATTGAGGAGGCATATCGCGAAGCACTGGATCTTATCTGTCAGTATAAGATTCGCGAGGCATTCGATGCGATATATCCACTCGCTATCATCGGTTATAAGGACTCTTTCGATAGATTGGTCTTCTTCACAGGCAAGAAGTTTGTGAAGTATGGACATCTCAGCGAGGAGCAGATAGAGCGCATTCGCACCGATGCCGATAATGGAATAGATGTAGCGAGATATATTTATAGCAGATATCTTCTGTCGATAAGCGAAGGCGATGCCTTTAGGTATGCGCAGGAGGCTGTGGACAATGGCTTTGTACCTGCTAAGTTGGCTCTTGCCAAGTGTTATGACTTGGGTATCGGCGTGGCGCAGGATAATGATATGTGTTCGCGCCTGATGATTGAGGCTAAGGATGCTGGGGATTTGGCTGCGGAATTGGAGTATATACGCTATGTGTGCAATGGATTCAACTTCAAGCAGGATGAGAAGCGTGCTTTGCGTATGTGGGAGGCTTTGGCAAATAAGGGTGTCGCCGCTGCGATGTCCTATATCGCTGATTTTTATACCGAGACCATCCATTGGGATGTAGAGAAGGCTATCTACTATTCGGATATGGCTATTGAGAGGGGATACAAGGAGTGTTATTATACTAAGGCTCTGGCTTATGGCTATGATAAGCACTTTAACCTTATAGACTCAGCCAAGTATGTCGAGAATTTGAATGAGGGTGCTATGTATAACGATATCTCATCAATGGTTGCATTGGCATATGCATATTATGATGGTGTCGGTAGACAGAAGAATCTAAAACACGCTGTGCGTTGGGCTAAGCGTGCCGCAGAGTTGGGCTCTACATCTGCTATGTTGCTGCTTAATCAGATATACTACTTTGGTGGCGAGGGTGTAGAGGTTAATGATGAGGAGGCGTGGCGCTGGGCAAAACGTGGTGCTGCGCGTAACCACTACGCATCTTATATCGCCCTGGGAAATATGTGCCGCGATGGTTATGGTATGGAGGATTCGCTTTGTAAGGATTGTGTGACTTACTATGAGCGTGCGGTATATCTTGGTGGTTCGAGTGCTGATATGGCGGCTTTAGAACTATATAAGATATATAGTGAAGGAAAGTTTGAGCAGCCTCGCGATATGGAGAAGGCAATCTCCTACCTAAAGCCTATCGCAGGAGTCAACAATGGCACAGCATCGCTCCTCTATGGCAAACTCTTGGTAGATGCCGAAAGCGACTATTGCAATGAGGTTTTGGGTGTGAAGTACCTGAATATAGCCTGTGAGGCAGGTGTTGCCGAGGCATATTACTGTCTTGGTAAGTTATACGAAGAGGGCTTTGGTGTTATGCAGGATGATGCTAAGGCTGAGGAATTGTTTGCAAAAGCAGCCGAATTAGGATACGAAGTTAAGGATTAGTAATAACGTTTAAGTAAAATGAAGGGTCTGTGCTCAGACCCTTCATTTTTTATATGTATATACGATTAGTACATATAG
>JAFOCZ010000131.1 GCA_017380955.1 Alistipes sp. | reverse complement strand
GATGAGTTTATCGGTGTCGTAACCACGCTCGCGGGCTATGTCAAGGATATGCTCAATGGTTGGCTTTGGCAGGCTTGGCGTGCGCGAGAGTATCCACAGATACTTTGGCGAGCTGCTACCCACGAGTGCCCAGTCGTAGTTATCGCCGAGCGCCAGGATGTTGTAGTCCGAGTAGAAGAATAGGAAGAACGACACGCGCAGCTGTCCTGGTTGCTTACCCAGCTTCGCCTTGCCATCGGTTATGCGCAGGAGGCCCGTCTTGGTGTCGATGCCACTATTACGCACCGCAATCTTGCCATCGGGCTCAAGCGTATAGTAGGCCTCGCAACGCTCCATATTGCGCTCGAAGCGGTGGTCGTAGCGCGCAAGCTCATACCAGCGCCCCATATAGCGTTCAACATCGAGGTTATCGACCGTTGTTGTGTTGATTGTCTGCGCCTTACACGACTGCACCGACAAGAGAATAACTGCCATAAGAATAGTATAAATCTGTTTCATAGGTGTTAAGGTTTGCAACCCGAATAAGCATATATGGTGCCAACTACTCTCCGCGATTTGCATTTTTAGTTAAAAGATGCTATCTTTGTGAGTTAGAAACTAAATACACTTCAAAATATGAACGCTATTGTAAAGAACGATTTTCAGTTCGAGGGCCAGAAGGGTCACTATGTAGGTAAGGTACGCGACGTCTATAACATCAACGACGACTACCTCGTAATGGTTGTGTCGGATCGCATCTCTGCATTCGATGTTGTACTTCCTAAGGGCATCCCCTTCAAGGGTCAGGTGCTTAACCAGATTGCTGCTAAGTTCCTCGATGCCACTACAGATATTCTTCCCAACTGGAAGATTGGTGTGCCCGATCCTATGGTTACGGTAGGTCACCGCTGCGAGCCCTACAAGGTGGAGATGGTTATCCGCGGCTACCTCTCTGGTCACGCATGGCGAGAGTATAAGGCTGGCAAGCGTACCATCTGCGGTGTTGCGATGCCCGAGGGCATGGTCGAGAACCAGAAGTTCCCAGAGCCTATCATCACCCCTACAACAAAGGCTGACGAGGGCCACGACGAGGATATCTCAAAGGAGGAGATTATCGCACAGGGCCTCGTATCTCGCGAGGAGTATGAGCAGTTGGAGGCATACACACGCGCTATCTTCCAGCGTGGTACGGAGATTGCCGAGAAGATGGGTCTTATCTTGGTAGACACCAAGTATGAGTTTGGAAAGAAGAATGGTGTTATCTACCTTATGGACGAGATTCACACCCCTGACTCATCACGCTACTTCTACAAGGAGGGCTACGAGGAGCGTTTGGCAAAGGGCGAGAAGCAGAAGCAGTTGTCTAAGGAGTTTGTCCGTGAGTGGTTGATGGAGAATGGCTTCCAGGGCCAGGAGGGTCAGCAGGTGCCAGATATGACTCCAGAGGTTGTTGCAGGCATCACCGAGCGCTACATCGAGTTGTTCGAGGCTGTTACAGGCGAGAAGTTTGTTCGTGGCGATGCTAAGGATGTCGAGGCACGCATCGAGCGCAACGTTTCGGAGTACCTCAAGACGTTGTAGGAATCGATTGAGAGGATATAATTTTGGGTAATAATGGGGATTTATAGGTATAAATAGGGAATCCCCATAGTTACCCATATATCCCCATAAATCCCCATTTATTTAAGCAGTACCTAACCCCACGAGACGCAATTTCTTGTCAGAAGGGGTTAGATACAACGCTCGGCAAAATTTGAGACGATGGGCTGTACTGAACGTACTGCTCATTGGCGAAATATTTTGTTAGCGGCAGTAGATGACCCCTTATCACAAGAAATTTATGAAAGGTATAGTTTTGGCTGGCGGCAGCGGCACACGCCTCTACCCCATCACAAAAGGCATAAGCAAACAGTTGTTACCCATCTTCGACAAGCCGATGGTATACTACCCTATATCGGTGTTGATGATGGCGGGTATCAGGGAGGTGCTTATAATAACGACACCTCAGGACTCAGCATCGTTCAGGAGACTGCTGGGTAGTGGTGAGGAGTTGGGTATGAGGTTTGAGTATGCAGAGCAGCCTCAGCCTAATGGTCTTGCCGAGGCGTTTATCATAGGCAGGGAGTTTGTGGGGGATGATAGTGTCTGCTTAGTCTTAGGTGATAACATCTTCCACGGTGCGGGCTTCGAGGATACGCTGAGAAGGGCGGCAAAGAGAGTAGATGAGGAGGGGTTGGCAACGGTATTTGGCTATAGGGTTGACAACCCACAGAGATATGGTGTTGTGGAGTTTGATGAGAGAGGCAATGCGCTATCTATAGAGGAGAAGCCACAGAAGCCACGCTCGGACTATGCCGTTACGGGATTGTACTTCTACCCCAATACGGTTCTGGACATCGCCGCTGGCGTAGAGCCCTCGGCACGCGGTGAGTTGGAGATTACCACCGTCAACCAGCGATATTTGGAGCGCAGGGAGTTGTGCGTGGAGATATTGGATAGAGGCTATGCGTGGCTCGATACGGGTACTCACGACTCGTTGGCCGAGGCATCTATATTTGTGGAGGTCATCGAGAAGCGCCAGGGGCAGAAGATAGCCTGCTTAGAGGAGATAGCGTGGCGTAACGGCTGGATAACAAAGGAGCAGTTACACGCCCTCGCCGAGCCTATGAAGAGCAACCATTATGGTCAATACTTATTGAAGTTATGAGGGTTATAAAGACCGAGATTGAGGATGTCGTAATCGTAGAGCCAACGCTCTTCGAGGATGAGCGTGGATACTTCTACGAGGTGTTCAACGAGCGTCGCTTTGCGGATACTGTGGGTAAGGATGTGGTGTTTGTGCAGCAGAACGAGTCACACTCGAGGGAGGGTGTTGTGCGAGGTCTGCACTTCCAACTACCACCTCACGCACAGTCTAAGTTGGTGCGCGTAACCGAAGGTGAGATTCTCGACATCGCCGTGGACATACGTCGTGGCTCGCCAACCTTTGGCAAGTATGTAGCCGTGACGCTGAGCGCCGAGAACAAGCGTCAGTTGTTCATACCTCGCGGTTTCGCACACGGCTTTGTGGTGCGCAAGGGTGAGGCTACTGTGGAGTATCTCTGCGATGCCTACTATGCCCCCGATGCCGAGGGTGCTATCATCTGGGATGACCCTACAATAGGCATCGACTGGGGTGTTGAGAACCCTATAGTCTCGGCTAAGGATGCTGCGAGCAGGAGATTGGAGGAGTGTGACACACTCTTCGACTACAACGAGGATTACTATGCTTAGGATTGTCGTTACGGGAGGCGGAGGACAACTTGCCACGGCCATAGAGCGCTGTGCAAAGAATAGCCCCAACAACTACCACATCACCCATCGCGCGGAGTTGGATATATGCTCCGAGGATAGCGTTGCCGAGGCTCTTGAGGGTGCAGATATCGTTGTTAACTGCGCCGCCTATACCAACGTGGAGGCTGCGGAGGATAACATCGCGGAGGCTCGTGCCGTTAACCGTGACGGAGTGCGAAACATAGCAACCATATGCCACGAGCGAGGCATAAAACTGATACACATATCCACAGACTTTGTCTTCGGTGGCGACACGGAGCGCACCACACCCTACCGTGAGGAGGATGCCACATCGCCCCTAAACATCTACGGTGCGACAAAGGCTGAGGGTGAGGCGGAGGCTCTTGGTGTGGATGCCATCGTGCTACGCACCTCGTGGCTCTATGCCCCTTGGGGTAAGAACTTCGTGGCTACGATACTCCGACGTGCTACGGAGGGTGCAGAGTTGAGAGTTGTGGATGACCAGCGCGGCACGCCAACATCAGCACTCGGACTTGCCGAGGCCATAGTAACCATCATAGATAGCGGTGCGTGGCAACGTATGCAGGGCATATACCACTATAGCGACCTCGGCGAGTGTTCGTGGTATGAGTTTGCCTGTGAGATACTCCGCCAAAGAGGCATAGAGGCTCGCATAACGCCGTGCAAGAGCAGCGACTGGCCAAGTAAGGCACAGCGCCCCCACTACTCGGTGTTGGACAAGAGCCGTATACTAAAGATAGATGTCGTAGCGTTGAAGAGTTGGCAGGAGCGTCTCTCGGAGGTGCTGAACTATAACGAGTAACAGATGAGAAGGAATATACTTATTACGGGTGGCGCAGGCTTCATAGGCAGCCACGTCGTGGAGTTGATGGTTACGAAATACCCCGACTACCACATCGTTACCCTCGACAAACTTACATATGCCGCAACGGTGGATAACCTCCGAGCGGTGATGGATGCCCCAAACCACACATTCATAGAGGGTGACATCACCGATGCGCCATTGGTAGCCGATATCTTCGAGCGTTATGCCATTGATGGCGTTATGCACTTAGCCGCCGAGAGCCACGTAGACCGCTCTATAAGCGCGCCTATGGTCTTTGCGCATAACAACATCATAGGCACTATAACACTCCTTGAGGCGGCGCGTAAGGCGTGGGGAGGCAACTACGATGGCAAGCGCTTCCACCACATCTCCACAGATGAGGTATATGGCGCTCTGAGCCTCGATGGTGGTAAGTTTACCGAGGATACACGCTATGCCCCACACTCGCCATACTCGGCATCCAAAGCCTCGTCGGACCACTTTGTGCGTGCCTACCACGACACCTATGGTCTGCCTACGGTAATCACCAACTGCTCGAATAACTATGGCGAGAGACAATATCCCGAGAAGTTGATACCGCTGTTCATAGACAACATCCGTTGTGGCCGTCCTTTGCCTGTATATGGCACAGGGCAGAACATCCGCGATTGGTTGTATGTTGGTGACCACGCCCGAGCCCTCGACACTGTGTTTCACAATGCCCAGAATGGCGAGACATATAACATAGGCGGTAATAACGAGTGGACGAATATCGACCTTGTGAAGGAGTTGATACGTGTTGTGGATAGCGAGTTGGGAAACCCTGAGGGCTATAGCGATAGACTGATAACATATGTCGAGGATCGTGCGGGTCACGACCTCCGCTACGCCATCGACACCACAAAGATAGAGCGCGACCTCGCTTGGCACGCCGAGACCACGTTTGAGACAGGTCTCCGCCGCACCATCCGCTGGTACCTCAACAACCGCCCCTGGGTGGAGGAGGCACTGGGTAGGAAGGAGTAATTAGTAGTGAGTAATTAGTAATTAGTAGTGAGTAGTGAGTAATTAGTAATAGGGTCGCCTCTGCGAGGCGATTTCAAAGTGAAAGGTGAAAGGTGAAAACTGAAAAGTGTGGTGTCTGCGACGCATATTAAACTTCGTCATTGCGAAGAATTGCATCTAAGTGCTTCCCTGATACCGTACTTGTTCTATGCAATTCTGTGGCAATCTACCTTTGTGTAAACCACGTTGCTGATACCCGTTGATACTGATTAAACACAGCCCTCAATGGATATTCCAGCGGTAGATACCCACGTCGGCGCAGCGAACGTATAACCGCCTGAGACACAATACCGTGCACCTCCTCGGTATGACGGTTTTATTTATTGGGTAGTTATGGGTAATTCCCTATAAGTCCCTATAAGTCCCTATCAATTTCCCAATAATAAATTCTAAAAGCGTATTACAACGCTACCGGATATACGTTCCGAAATGATAATTCTGCGATTCTCGATGCTGAGGGTCGCAGGTTTTTTGTTTATGGTGACACGATACTCACCATCGGGAGGTAGAAGTTTGTGAGGGTCCGAGACCACGACAACGCAATCCTTAGCATTGCCCATAACGACATATCCGCCACCGAGAAGTTCCTTGACACGCGCCATATCGCCCGTCATCAGCACATCACGTACCACTGTGGAACTAACCTTCGACTCATCGACCTTATGTTGTGCCACACACTCTATGTCGAAGCCACAACGCTCTGCCATAGGCATCAGGCGCTCGTAGTTACCCTCCGAGCCACGCCCCAGGCGGTGGTTATACCCCACAATCATACCTCGCATACCAAGCGCCTCAACAAGGCTGCGCTCCACAAACTCCTCGTAGGATTGGCGGCGAAACTCCTCGTCGAAGTGCGCAACGACCATATTGTCGATGCCCACCTCACGAAGCAGCATAGCACGCTCCGCGATGGTTGTCAGAAGCCCCATACCACCATCCCTGCCCATAGCGATACGAGGGTGAGGGTCGAATGTGACAACGACACTGCGAGCCCCGAGACGCTCTGCCATAGCCCTTAGGTGGTCAAGCAACGCACGGTGACCCTTATGCACCCCATCGAAAGAGCCTATGGTAGCAACCACAGGCCTTCCATCGCCGATGGGCGAAAAATCATATCTTACGAACTCCTCACACATAGCCTTATGCGTTCTCCTCGGCAACCTTCACGAAGTAGGCAACCTTCTCCAGAAGTGTTGTGATATCGTAGTTCTCCACGACGATACCCTGTGGGAAGTTCAGTGGCGCAGAGGTGAAGTTCAGGACACCCTTGATACCTGCGTTGATGATAGGCAACACGAGGTTTGTTGCCACAGAGGTTGGTGAAGAGACTATGACGATGCTGATGTCCAACTCATCGACCCTCTCCTCAAACTCATCGATATGGTAGCAGGGAATGTTGTCGATGGTAGTACCCACCTTCTTCTCATCGATGTCGAAAGCCGCTGTGATACGCAGTTTCAGACCTTTGCCATTGAAATACTTGGTGACAGCCTGACCGAGGTGTCCCATACCTATGATTGCCATATTCATAGGCTGCTCGGAGTATAGGATGTTGGTTATGAAGTCTATGAGCACCTTCACGTCATAACCCTTCTTTGTATCCGACGAGAAGCCTATGAGCATAAGGTCGCGACGCACCTGCACAGCCGTGATGCCGTGCATACCTGCCAGCACGTGCGAGAATATGTGTGTGATACCCTGGGCGTGGCACTTTAGCAATGTGCGACGATACTCACTGAGACGCTCGATGGTCTTCTCGGGTATTGATGATGGAATACTTGCCATAGTTATCTGTTATATTACTCCACCACGATGGTGAAGTTGCTGGTGTAATGCTCTCTTATCCACGTGTCGTTGGTGTAGTGACCACCCTCGTACACAAAGTGATATGGTGTTGCCAAAGGCTTGAAATGCTCGTCGAAGATTGTGCCGTCTATACCCTCGAACATCTTACGGCAGAAGATCATCGCAGCATCGTAGCCACGGTAGGCATACATCGTAGCAAGAGTGTTATATGCCTTGACATATCTGCTATCGAAGATGCGGATGTTCTCATCGCTGCGGTTGGCGTAGTAAGGCACTACGAAGATGGTGTTGTTGCGGAAGAACGACTGCTTCTCGATTGTAGCACTCTGCTTCCACTTGCGGTTACCCACGACAACATAGTCGCCATAACTCATACTACGCGCCACAACAGAGGCCTTCGTAGAGGCTAATGTTGTGAGTATGCGGTCTACGTCGGTATCCTCCTTTGCCACCACCACATATGCCTTCTTGGATGGTGTGCGCATAAACTCCACGATGTCTATCTGCGCTCCCGAGCCACCGCCCGCAGTACGCTCATAGAAGAACGACTCACGCTCGAATTTGTAGTTTAGCGCTGTTACAGGTGCATTCGCTGCAAGAGCCAGCATCTCACGCTC
The DNA here is from genome assembly GCA_017380955.1 of Alistipes sp. GTDB lineage: Bacteria > Bacteroidota > Bacteroidia > Bacteroidales > Rikenellaceae > Alistipes. The sequence goes on along the minus strand of JAFOCZ010000131.1, from coordinate 8,162 downwards.
GAAGTCGGCATCGGTGGTGTTGGCATATATCATAACCACCTCACGGCTGCCGTCGAAGATATTTGCTAACTTCTCGGTCTTGTGACTTCCCTCGGCCTGCATCTGGAATAACACAGGGCTCTGTAGAGAGTTGATATCGGCAAGTGGCGACACCACAGGAATCTCATTCTCCTCGGCATATCCCACCACATAGCGTAACTCACCCTCGTATACAGGACCTATGATAAGTTGCGCATCACGAAGACCATCCTCATAACTTATGATGTCTCCTATGCGCTCACCACTGCCCATAGTGTCGAACACCGAGAGCGATATGTCGTAGCCCTGCTCCTTGAGATCCTCCATAGCCAGGAGCACACCACGGTAGAAGTCCACGAAGTATGGGTTTACCTTGTTGTTCATATGGAATGGCAACATAAGCGCCACGTTGAGCGTGTGGTGCATACTGAGTGGTGGGAATGCCACCTCCACAGGCTTGATGTCCACCGCTGTGGTCATAAATGGCTCTATGATGTCGTAATAGTCTATGGTGTCTACAGGCTGCTCCACCTCGTCGCGCTGACGACGACGGTCACGCGCACCACGTCGCTCCTCCTCTGCTGGTGCAGTCTCCACTGCGCTCTCTTTTGCACTCTCCGCTACGCCCTCTGCCACAGGCTCTACGCCCTCTGCCACAGGCTTGGTGCGCACCACCATACCGAGTTTCAGGTCGTTAGGCGATGCGAGGTTGTTGAGTGCCATAAACTCCTCCTCGCTGATGCCATAACGGCGCGACAAGGTGTATATGGTCTCTCCTGCAACCACACGGTGTTCACCCTCGCCAACCTCTGCCTGACGCTCGGCACGACGCTCCAACTCTCGCTCTATGTCATCCGACGAGGCATAGCCACGCTCGGCACGACGTATGAGGATGGTGTCGTCGATGGCAAGGTTGTCGATATCCAAATCGGGGTTGTCTCTCTCCAACTGCGCAATGGAAATCTTATACTTACGCGCTATGCTGTAGAGGGTGTCACCCTTGACTACGGTGTGCACCAGAAACTTCTTCTTGTCGGGGCTCTGGGGTGTTGTCGTCGCAGCCTTCTGCTCTTTTGTGTCGGCTATGGTGCGAGGTATGAGGATATACTCATCAGCCTTGAGAGTCTCGGGCTTGAGACCCTCGTTACACGCCATAATCTGCTCCTCGGAGACGTTATAAGCCTTGGCAATGGCATATAGCGTCTGCCCACGCTCCACCGCGTGCTTGTAGTAAGCCTTGCCGTTTAGCGTCACAAGAATGTTGCTGGGCTCGATGGCCATAGCCGCCGAGACCATAAACAGAGAAATGAGGGTTACTAATAGTGGTCGCTTCATTGTTTTATTTCATTCTTAGGCGTATCTCGGTAATCACCTTCTTGGTGTATTGAGGGAAGTCGCCATCCATCATCCAATTGTAGTAACTTGGCTCCTTGCGGAATATCTCCTCTACGCTCTGGCCACGATACTTACCAAATGTGAAGACCTCAACACCCTTGTCGTTAAGGGCTATGCGTCCTGCGAAGTCTACGTTGGCACTTGTCGTTGAGAACTCCGCCAACTGCTCTACGGTGTCACCAAGATCGGGGTAGCGCTCTATCTGCGCCTCGAGCACCTCGTATGTTGCCATAGTATCGGCCTCCGCAGAGTGCGCATTCTCGAGATCCTTGTCGCAGTAGAACTTATACGCTGCCACCAGCGTACGCTGCTCCTTGCGGTGGAAGATGGTCTGCACGTCGATAAACTTACGCTTGCGGAAGTCTACATCGACACCCGCACGCATAAACTCCTCAACAAGCATCGGAAGGTCGAAGCGGTTGGAGTTGAAACCTCCGAAGTCGCAACCCTCGATGTATGCCGCTAACGACTTGGCAATCTGTCGGAATGTAGGCTCATCCTTTACATCCTCATCGGTGATGCCGTGCACCGCTGTTGCCTCCTCGGGGATGTGCATCTCGGGGTTTATACGTCGTGTCTTGACACTCTTGGTGCCATCAGGGCTTACCTTCACCAACGATATCTCCACAATGCGGTCGTTAGAGGTGTCGACACCTGTGGTCTCGAGGTCAAAAAATATTATTGGGCGTTTTAGTTTTAGATTCATAATAGATAATTGTTACTCTACGTTCACACTAAGAGGGCCTGTGTAGCGAAACCATACCTTCTCGCTGTACTCATCAAGAAGGTAGCCCTCTATCTTATTGTCGCTCACCACGACCTTACCCTCAATTGGCAATACCCATACTATGGGCGACTGATTGGCATCCCACTCCAATAGGCGTGAATATTCAGCACCTATAGTCCCTGGTGCGCGGCTGTTGGTGGTGTCTATGACATACTCACCATTTGGCACTACAGGATTCGTGGCATCTGCCGTTGCTGCCCATAGGTCGAGTTCCACATATACGCCATTAGGTGCATATGTCGAGAAGTCGTCTACGGAAGAGAGCGCAACATAGTAGTTGTGGTTGTCTGTGGTGTTGAACTCCGAGCCTGGGGCGTAGTATGTTCCGGCGATGTAACTGAGCGCATAGCCCTCGAAAGGCTTCGCCTCCTGTTGTACCACCACCTCAAACTTCTGGGTGTCGTACTTAACCACCACTACGGCCTCACGCTCCTCATCGTCGTTAGCCTCCACATTGATGGATATCTTGCTCTCTTCGGCAAAAACCTTGTGCGTAACCCAGTCTGCGCTGCACTCCACGACAACCTCTACACCCTCGATGGCATTCTCAAGCGTGAAGGTTATCTCTGCGCTACCGCCCTCTACCTCGAACTCAATCTCGGCGGTCGATGTTAGAGCGAACACCGGCTCTGGTGCAGGCTGCTCTGTAGCGTCCTTCTCGCAAGATGCGAAGAGCAGTGGCAATGCCAGCAGAAGATATAAAAACTTTTTCATAATGGTCATAATAGTAGTTTGTTGGGGCTGTGGGGGTTTGTGGGGTTCTATGAGTTTCTATGGGGATTGATGGGGATTGATGGGGAGTTATAGGGAGTTTAGGGACTACCCCATTGTTACCTATCTTTACCCATTTTACCCATTTTTACCCATTGTAACTCATCTTAACTCATCACAGTAACCACCTTCCTCAGCACCCATTTTTTTGTTAGAAGGGGTTAGATACAACGCTCGGCGAATTTCGAGGCGATGGGCTGTACTTAGCGTACTGCCCATTGACGAGATAATTCGTTAGCGGCAGTAGATAACCCCTTATCACAAAAAAATTATGCGTTTATCATCATCGGCATCAAGAGCATAAGTACCTCTCCCGCGTGCTTATCATCGTATACAGGCTTGAAGACGCCGGCACGTGTTGAGTCTGCGAGTTCGATCATCACGGTTGGTGTGTCGATGTTGTTGAGAATCTCCACGAGGAATGTAGACTTGAAGCCGATGGTTACAGGGTTGCCGTCGTAACTGCAAGAGATGGTCTCGTTAGCAGATACTGAGAAGTCGATATCCTGTGCTGCGAGGCTGATGCGGTTGTTAGAGATATCCATACGGATAAGGTTTGTTGTAGGGTTAGAACATACGGCTACGCGCTTGATGCCGTTTACAAGTTCTACGCGGTCTACAAGCACCTTGTTAGGGTTTGCAGTAGGGATTACGGCGTTGTAGTTAGGATAGTTACCCTCGATGAGGCGGCACACGAACTTGTGATTCTTGAGTTCGAATGTTACGTTCTTGGCATCGAAGACTACGCGGATAGGCTCCTCCTCCTTGAGAAGCACACCCTTGAGGAGGTTTGCAGGCTTCTTAGGAAGGATGAATGAGGCGTTGAAGTCTACATCTGCGCACTCCGATACTGAGCGTACGAGTTTGTGGGCATCTGTTGCTACGAAGGTAACCTTACCCTCCTCGTAGTTGAAGTAAACGCCATTCATCACAGGGCGAAGTTCGTCGTCGGCGGTTGCGAAGATTGTCTTGTTGATACCTGCGATAAGGACATCTACGTCCATAAGAATCTCCTTGCACTCAGCACCTATGGTCTGCATAGCAGGGTAACTTACGGCACTTGCACCAGGGATAGAGAGCGAGCCACTTGCCCAACGCACCTTAATCTCCCAGGTGGTGTCGTTAACGTCGAACTCGAGAGGCATCTCTGGGAACTCCTTGAGAGAGTCGAGCATAAGTTTTGCAGGTGCTGCGATGACACCCTCACGGTCTACGCTATCAACCTTGAGGTGGCCTACGAGAGTAGTCTCGAGGTCAGATGTTGTCACTGTGAGTTCCTCGCCACGCAACTCGATGAGGAAGTAGTCGAGGATTGGGAGTGTATTCTTGTTGCTGATAACCTTACCTGTGGTCTGGAGCAACGACAGCAATGCTGAACTTGATACTGTAAATTTCATAATGGTTTAGTTTTATTTTGTTTATTTATTGTTTCGGTTGTTTCCTGTTTTTTGTTAGGTTAATCCCCACCTTAGCAAATACCTCCTTGTGTGGGAATCCTTTATTACATTACAACGTTGATAACTTATCCAAAGCCATTTCTATCATTCTACGTACAAATGGTTTGTAGTCGGTGCAAGCATCCTTCGCTACGCGCTGGGCGATGATGGTGCAGATGGTTGCTGCGCGGTGACCGAGGAGCGCCGAGAGACCCGCAAGTGCCGAGCCCTCCATCTCGAAGTTGGTGATGCGACGCTCGCCATAGCGGAATGCCTCGATCTTCTCGTTGAGATGCTTGTCGTGAGGTGCTATGCGCACCCAGCGACCCTGAGGGGCGTAGAATCCTGGTGCTGCGATGGTGATACCCTCGCGAGTGGAGTCTTTGAAGAGGTCGAACAACTCCTTATCGGCATTCACGAAGTATGGTGCAGGGAGTTTCTCATACCACGCTGTGTGCTCCATAAATGCACGCTCGAGGTCGAGGTCACAAACACCATCACGACCCTCGTAGTACGAAAGGAGACCATCGAAGCCCAACGATGTGCGTGAGAAGACCACCTCGCCAACCTCGATATCTCGCTGTATGGCTCCCGATGTTCCGAGACGCACAAGGGTCAGTTGTCGGAACTTATCCTTAACCTGACGGGTCTCGAAGTCGATGTTTGCCAAGGCGTCGAGTTCTGTGACGCAGATATCAATATTGCCGATGCCAATACCCGTAGACATCACAGTCATACGCTTGCCCTTGTATGTTCCTGTTACGGTGAGGAACTCACGATTAGAGACCTCACACTCCTTGGTGTCGAAATACTCTGCAATCATAGCCACACGACCAGGATCGCCAACAAGGATAACGATGTCGGCCAACTGCTCAGGCTTCAGGTGAAGGTGGAAAATAGAGCCATCACCATTGATAATCAACTCAGAAGATGGTATTATTCTCATATCTCGCAACATTTTATTCCTATTTTATTTTTAATATTCGCGTAAAATTAATATTTTTGTCAGAAATAGCAAAACTTTTACTACGCTTTTTTACATTTTTTGATATAATGACACTCATAAAATCGATATCAGGCATACGTGGCACCATAGGTGGTTGTCCCTCGGAGAACCTCACGCCACTCGACGTTGTGAAGTTCACAACAGCATATGCACGCTTCATCAAGGCTAAGAATACCAATAAGCGCACCACGATTGTCGTAGGCCGCGATGCCCGAATCTCGGGATCTATGGTAGACTCGTTGGTCGAGGGCACACTCCTTGGCACAGGATGTGATGTTATAAACGTGGGTCTCTGCACCACACCGGGCACAGAGATGGCCGTTATCACACATAAGGCCGATGGTGGTATCATCATCACCGCATCGCACAACCCACGACAGTGGAACGCCCTGAAACTCCTCAACGAGCGTGGCGAGTTCCTCGACGATGCCGAGGGTAAGGAGGTGCTGAGAATGGCAGAGGATATGTCGTATGACTACCCTACTGTTGATGAGATTGGCAAGGTTATACTCCGCGAGGACTTCAACAATAAGCACATAGAGCAGGTGCTGGCACTACCACTTGTGGATGTGGAGAAGGTCAGAGCGCGCAGGTTTAAGGTTGTTGTGGATGCCGTGAACTCGGTGGGTGGTATGGTTATCCCCGACCTGTTGCGCGAGTTGGGCTGCGAGGTTGTGGAGTTGAACTGCGAGCCTACGGGAGAGTTTGCACATAACCCCGAGCCACTGCCCGAAAACCTCACCGAGATTTCGGAGGTTATACGCCGTGAAGGTGCAGATATGGGTATTGTCGTAGACCCTGACGTGGACCGTCTGGCATTTGTGATGGAGAATGGCGAGATGTTTGTCGAGGAGTATACGTTGGTGGCTGTGGCAGACTACGTCTTGAAGCACACCAAGGGTAATACGGTGTCGAACTTGTCATCGTCACGTGCCCTTAGCGATGTTACCGCACGCTACGAGGGCTGCTCATATTCGGCAGCCGCAGTTGGCGAGGTGAACGTGGTGAAGAAGATGAAGGATACGGATGCTGTTATCGGCGGCGAGGGTAACGGCGGTGTTATCTACCCAGAGTTGCACTATGGTCGTGATGCGTTGGTGGGTGTTGCTCTCTTTTTGACCTATTTTGCAGGTCTCGATATGACTATGTCGGAGTTGCGCAAGACATACCCTGCATACTTCGCATCGAAGAACAAGATTGAACTTACGCCAGAGATTGATGTGGATAAGATTCTTGCAACCATAAAGAGCAGATACTCAGGCGAGAGAGTCAACGATATTGACGGTGTGAAGATAGACTTTGAGCATAGTTGGGTACACCTTCGCAAGTCCAACACCGAGCCTATAATCCGCATCTACACCGAGGCACATACTATGGATGAGGCGGATGCTTTGGCAAAGCGCTTCATTTCCGAAATAGAACAAATTTCAAAGGCTTAATAGCGTTACTAAAAAACCTAAAATCATACTATTATGAAACAAGCAACAAACTACATTAACGAGAACAAAGAGCGCTTCCTTGAGGAGTTGTTCGACCTTCTTCGCATCCCTTCAATCAGCGCACAGCCATCGTTGCACAAGCAGGATATGGTACGCTGCGCAGAGTGGCTCGCAGCAGCACTTGTGAAGGCTGGTGCTGACCGCGCAGAGGTGATGCCTACAGAGGGCAACCCTGTGGTATATGCCGAGAAGATTATCGATCCTAAGGCTAAGACAGTGCTCGTATATGGTCACTACGACGTGATGCCTGAGGATCCTATCGACGAATGGAAGACAAATCCTTTCGAGCCAGAGATTAAGGATGGTCGCATCTGGTGCCGTGGTGCTGATGACGACAAGGGTCAGTTGTATATGCACGCCAAGGCTTTCGAGGCTATGGTGGCTACCGACACCCTGCCTTGCAACGTGAAGTTTATGCTCGAGGGCGAGGAGGAGATTGGCTCTCCAAGTCTCTATAAGTTCTGCGCCGACAACAAGAAACTCCTCAAGGCCGACATCATCCTCGTATCTGACACATCGATGATTGGCCTCGACACCCCAACCATCACCGCAGGCTTGCGTGGCTTGACATATATGCAGGTGGAGGTTACAGGTCCTGATAAGGATTTGCACTCTGGATTGTTCGGTGGCGCTGTGGCAAACCCTGCAAATGTACTTGCTAAGTTGGTATCGTCGCTCACCGATGAGTTTGGTCGTGTTACAATCCCTGGCTTCTACGACGATGTTCGCATCCTCTCGGATGCTGAGCGCCGCGCGTTGAACAAAGCACCATTCTCACTTGATGAGTATAAGAAGGCTCTCGACCTTGGCGACGTAGCCGGCGAAGTGGACTACACAACTATGGAGCGCACAGGTATCCGCCCATCACTCGACGTTAACGGCATCTGGAGTGGCTACACCGGCGAGGGTACTAAGACCGTTATCCCATCTAAGGCATATGCCAAGATTTCTATGCGTCTTGTTCCTAACCAGGACTTCAAGAAGATTGCGAAACTCTTCGAGAAGCACTTCAAGCGCATTGCTCCTAAGAGCGTGAAGGTGAAGGTAGAGTTCTTGCACGGTGGCGCGCCATACGTATCACCTACCGACCTTCCAGCATACAAGGCTGCGGAGAAGGCTGTGGAGACTACCTTCGGCGTTACCCCACTGCCTTTCTACTCTGGTGGCTCTATTCCTATCATCTCGGGCTTCGAGAACATCCTCGGTATCAAGTCGATACTCCTCGGCTTCGGTCTCTCGAAGGATGCTAT
>JAFOCZ010000130.1 GCA_017380955.1 Alistipes sp. | reverse complement strand
ATTAGAGGCGTAGTGCCGTAACTTTGCATAAACGAAAAACACAGAACACAAACAATTATGAAGAAGAGTATTCTATTTCTGTTGGTGGCAATGGCACTAACGATTACCACCGCATCGGCGCAGAATGTAAAGTATCACGGCGAGGTATTTGTGACGGGAAGCGGCGCAAAGGGTAATGCACATTTATCACTCTTAGGCGAGGACGCGAGTGGCGAGGGCATTATGTATGGAGCATCGCTGCAGACCATCCAGGGTGCTAAGTTCGGAGATTACTTCTCGCTGGGCGTAGGCTTTGGTCTTGACTTTCTTTTTGGTTATGAGCCGGCAAAGCGACGACTCGAACTCGGCACCATACTTATACCTATATATGCCGATTTGAAATTTTGGATACCTACGAAAAGCATCGTAACACCATATATTATGGGTGAGGCTGGAGGCTCGTTCGCCATCCACCCCTTGACCATACAACCCCTCTATGGCGCTGGCGTAGGTATGAAGATAGGCTCGCTGTTCACCGTATCGCTAAACTACATCTACGACGGTTTCGGATTCCCCAAGTCTATATCAGACGTCACCGATTTAAGTTATCACGAGCATAAGATTCAGTTGCGCCTGGGTCTTGCATTCTAACAAAAACAACAGAAGCCGCCTAACGATTAAGACGGCTTCTTATTTTATTGTATCAACTCCGCAACGGTTGCACCGACAAAGTCGATGAGCGCTTGGGGGTGGATGGCGATTTGTAGGCCACGGACTCCGGCACTTATATATATACGCTCGAAATCGAGGGCTGTGGAGTGTATGAACGTGGGGAATGGCTTCTTCATACCTATAGGCGTGCAGCCACCGCGTATGTATCCCGTTGTGGGTAGCAACTCCTTCATAGGTATAAGGTCGCACTTCTTGTTTCCCGACACACGTGCCGCAGCCTTCAGGTCCACCTCCTTATCTCCAGGTATAACACACACGAAATGTCCTGTACGATCACCCTTGAGCACCAGGGTCTTGAACACCGTGGCGATATCCTCACCCAACTCCTCGGCAACGTGGGTTGCGGCAAGGTTATCCTCATCGACGGTATAGGGTATCAACTCATAGGCTATCTTCGCCCTATCCAGGAGGCGTGCAGCATTGGTCTTCTCTATCTTCTTTGCCATATTATTCTTTTTTAGTATCTTCGCGCTATGAAATACGCATTAATTACAGGAGCATCGTCGGGCATAGGACGTTGCTACGCCCGTGAGATGGCACAACGTGGCTACAATATCATTGCTGTGAGCAACCAGCGCGAGCAACTGCGTGAGGTTGCCACAGAGTTACACTCGGAGTTTGGCGTGGAGGTCAAGGAGTTATTCGCCGACCTCTCGGCAGCAGATGCCGCCAAGAGCATCTTCGGCACTTGCAACGCCGAGGGCTGGGTTGTAGATACGCTAATCTGCAACGCAGGAATGTTGCTATTCTCAACGCTTATTCGCACCGCTCCCGAGCGTCTAACCACCATCGTAGACCTACACTGCACCACAACAATGTTGCTATGTCGCTACTTTGGCGAGCAGATGAAGGAGCGTAAGGAGGGTTACATCCTTATAATGTCATCATCCACTGCGTGGCTACCCTACCCAACAATATCGCACTATAGCGCCACAAAGGCCTTTCTCAAGAACTTCGCCTTTGCACTATGGTATGAGTTACACCGCTCGGGTGTCAGCGTCACCGCGGTATTCCCCGGCGCTGTGGACACACCACTCTACAACCTTAGCAACGGTAAGCGCCGTCTGTTCCGCGCGTTGGGTGTTATGCAGAGTGCCGAGAGCATCGCACGCCGTGGTGTGAGGGCTATGCTTCGTGGTGAGCGCCGAGTGACACCCGGACTCTTCACCAAGTTTGTTGTTGGTGCGTGCGCAATACTCCCTGCGCGCGTGCTTGATATCCTTATCCGTATAAAACCCGTACGTGAACTCTTAGATCGTGTCTAAGCCTCGACAATACGGCGGAGCATCTCGACATTCACCTGTGTGAAGTCGTCGACGATAACGTCGGCATCTGTCGTTGCAAGGAACTCACGCGAGAATGTTGTAGCGAGCGCCACAACCTTTATTCCTGCACGTTTTGCCGCCTCTATACCCGCCTCGGCATCCTCAAACACTATGCACTCCGAGGGTTTGAGACCAAGTTTCGCTGCGGCGGTGAGGTATATCTCAGGGTCGGGTTTGCAACGTGTAACCTCATCACCGGCAACAATAGCCGAGAAGTAGCGCTCAATGTTGCAACGCTCCAACACAAAGTCTACATTCACTCTATATCCCGATGAGCCTACTGCCGAACGTAGCCCAGCACTGTCGGCCTCGGCGAGAAATGCCAAGAGTCCTGGTTGTGGTGTGATGATAGGCGCATATATCTCGCGATATATGGCCTCCTTCTCATAACCCAACTCACGGATACCCACACGCTCCACAACATCCGCAGGCATCAACTCACCCATAATATCGTCATTGCCCTTGCCAAATACCCTACTAAGGTCGTCGAATGTTCGCTCCACGCCATAGCGACGGAAGAACTCGGCAAATGCCTGACGGTGTATATCGAGGTTGTTCACAAGAACACCATCCATATCAAAGAGTAATCCTTTCAACATATAATCTCAGTTTTGGAATCCTACTAACCGTGGTAGGATGTGCAAAGTTAGCACTTTTGTTTTAATTTTTTGCGTCGTTGTTTATAAGAGTCGCCGAGGTTTGGGGATTTCGCTAAAAATCATTACATTTGCCAATATGAAACTCTTCAAGCGTTGGGAACTGGGCGAGAATATGCTCTACTCGTTGGTGTGGGTAGCGATATTCTTGATCCCCTTTATGAATGCCCAGTTGATGTCGGAGCACGAGATTGACTTTAACAAGGTTATTATCTCGTGGGTGAAGGTTATGCCATACTTCACAATCTTCCTTGTGAACAACATCTTCCTTGCGCCAAAACTCCTGCTCCGCAACCGCTACTGGCTATATAGCATCCTGCTCCTTGTGATGCTATTCTCCATCTTTGGCACTATCGAGATTCTCGACTTCCGCTATTGGCAGTCTAATGATGAGTTGCGCGACAAAGCATCGTTTACCGATTTGGAGTGGTATTGGAATGTGCTGCTCGGCGTCTTTATGGCGAGCGCTAACTCTATGATAAAACTCTACTACCGCGCCCTCGACACCGACCGTCGTATGGCGGTATTGGAGAAGCAGAACATAGAGAGCCAGATGGAGTATCTGAAGTATCAGATTAACCCCCACTTCCTGATGAACACCCTGAACAACATCCACGCGCTGATAGACTTCGACACTAAGATGGCCAAGGGTAGCGTTATGGAGTTGTCGCATATGCTGCGTCATATACTCTACGACTCAAGCGAGAGTGTCACGACACTCGACAAGGAGATTACCTTCCTTGAGAGTTATATCAAGTTGATGCGCTTACGCTATATCGACGAGGTGAACATCACCTTCTCACACCCCGATGTGGCATCCTCGGCGCGCATCAAACTACCACCGCTGCTGCTCATAGTGTTGGTGGAGAATGCCTTTAAGCACGGCATCAGTTATAAGAATAAGTCGTTTATAAACATCAACATATCGACAGAGAACAACGAGTTGAGTTGCGTAGTGGCAAATAGCCGCCATAACAACGACAAACAGTCTACGGAGCGTAGCGGCATAGGCTTGAACAACATCACAAAGCGTATGGATATACTCTTTGGCGAGAACTACACGCTCACTACGGACAACACCGATAACGACGTGTACATTGTAGAATTAGTAATCCCCGTAACAACAAATAAGTAATATGGTAAGATGTATCGCTATTGACGATGAGCCATTGGCACTACGTCAGATCAAGAGTTATATAGAGCGCACCGAGACTTTGGAGTTGGTCGCTACGTGCCGCAATGCCTATGAGGCACAACTGGTGTTAGAGCAGCAGAGTGTAGACCTCATATTCGTGGATATCAATATGCCCGATATGAATGGTTTGGATTTTGTGCGCTCGCTGACCACAACGCACTACATTGTCTTCACCACCGCCCACGCAGAGTTTGCCCTCGAGGGTTTCAAACTAAACGCCATAGACTACCTCCTGAAGCCATTCTCGTATGAGGAGTTTACGAAGGCATCACAGAAGGTGGTGTCTCTTGTAGACCTCGTGGAGCGTTGCCACGCTGCCGAGAGTGCCGCAGCACAAAACGAGGCCGAAGAGGCAGATAAGGAGTTTATATCGGTTAAGGCTGATTATAAGACGCAGTTGGTCAAGATTGCCGACATCGTATATCTGGAGAGCGCTGGCGAGTATGTGCGCTTGCACATTGAGGGTAGTTCTACCATCACCACCCTCTTCCGCCTTAAGAATATGGAGACCACGCTACCTCAGGATACCTTCCTGCGCGTGCACCGCTCCTATATCGTTAACCTGAAACGTATCTCGAGTTATACGAAGGGTCGCATCTTCCTCGACAATGGCGAGTATATCCCATTAGGCGAGAACTACAAGGAGCGCTTCTTTGAGTATTTCAATAGTGGTTTGTAGGGAAAAGGAGTAAGGAATTTAGGGAGATTAAGGAGATTAGGGACAGGAAGAATCGCTAATTTCACTAATCTCCCTAAACTCTTTAAACCAATTAGTAAAACCAGTTTGTTGTCAGAGTTGCGCTATCACAACAAATGAATTTAATGTCAGAAGGCTGTAGATGCAACGCTCGGCAAAAAAAATGAGGAAGGGCTGT
>JAFOCZ010000129.1 GCA_017380955.1 Alistipes sp. | reverse complement strand
CTGGAAGGTAGAGTGATTATAGGCAAGCAAGAGCAGTTAATATCGGAAGCCCTATTCGATAAGGTGCAACAGATACTTGATGGCAATAACAATGCGGGATACGAGGTGGCAGCAGAGACACCACAATTTCCACTCAAGGGACATATCTACTACAACAACCACCTACTCACTGGCTACACGGTCAAGAAGAAGAATATAGACTATTACAAGTATAGTGGCAAAGACGGTAGTGTTAATGTATCTGCAAAGGAGCTTCACGCAAAATACATCGAACTCCTCAACCAGTTTAAGGTTCCTAAGGAGCTAATACCTATCCTTGTTGAGGTAATCAAGGGAAAGTTCGCCGAAAAGGAGGGAACGCAAGCAACAGAGCAAAGCAATATCAAGAAGAACATAGCCACACTCCAGACACAGATAAAGAAGACAAAAAGGAACTATGCAATAGGCAAAATCGACGAAGATGTCTATAAAGATGTAATAGCAGATTTAGAGCGAGATTTGCATAAAGCTGAGGGAGAGCTTGAACGAGCATCTGTCAACCTCTCGAACCTTGCAACATACATTGATGACACAATCGCATTTGCTTGTAATTTAAGCAGTTATTGGCAAAGGATGGATTTTGAGATGTGCCAGGGAATACAAAAATTAGTCTTTCCAGAGGGTGTAAAATGGGATAAAGAATCACGCAGCTATCTAACCACAAACTACAATACGTTCTTTGAAATACTACACTGTGTATCAGATGGTTACAAGAATAGACAAGAAAAAGAAAAGGACAAATCTTGCGACTTGTCCTCTTTAGTAGCGGGGGGAGGACTCGAACCTCCGGCCTCCGGGTTATGAGCCCGACGAGCTGCCAACTGCTCTACCCCGCGATGTATCGTTAAATGGCGTTTGCCGTTTTTCCTTAATTGCGAGTGCAAAGATAATACAAATATCCGCTACCTCCAAATAATTTTTAAAAATTTTTTAATAATATTTTCACCATAAATCGTTATAGTACTAATATTCAGCACATTAACATTTTCTGCGTCACCTAATATTTCTTGCCACAATCTCCGCGATATCCTTCTGGTACTCCTCCACGATATTCTCCTCATAACTCTATCATTAATAGTGATTTTCGGAGTTATAGGTGTATGCCTCCATCATATACCCCTCCGTAGCGCCATCGTAGTCCATCTCGCGAAACTTACGCTCGGAATAGATAACCAAAATCGCGCACATCATACGCGCACGCATACGCATTGTTGCAGATTCAGATATTTTTACATATATTTGCATAATAATAACATTTCAGAAACTAATTTTTTCATTTTTATGAGAGTTACGAATATGAGGCTTTTGGCATTTGTTGCCATATTGCTGCTCTTGTGCGGATGCAAAAGCGAAGAGCCAGCATCCAACGACAACAACAGGGTATCCTTTGCCAAGAGCAATTACACCTTTGGTGTTGTCGACAACGAGGAGTGGTTTGAGATTTCTGTGGTTGCCACCGAGGCTATGCATAGCAACCAAAATATTGGCGTAGAGGTTGTGGCTGCCGAAAGCAGCGCCATCGAGGATGTGCACTTTGTGGTGGAGTCACACACCGTGACCATCAAGGAGGGTAAGCGCAACACTGCGGTGCGTATCAGAGGCATCGCCGAGAGCATAGAGCCTAACACACCCCTTGAGATTAAGTTAAACCTTCTGTTCAACGACAACAAGGCTAATACCGCGACCATCACACTACAGCGTTGCTGCGAGTTCGATATCCATAACTTCGAGGGTTATGCCGTGGTTACCTCTACCTGGTCGATGCAGTATATGAATCGTGACTCACACCTTGTACACACCTACGCCGACAAGAGCGAGGAGGGTGTTGTGGTTATCGAGGATATGTTCTACGAGGATTACGACATCCGTGTGAAGATGCACAACAACGACCGCCTGAATCCTCTTGCCACGCTCTGCGGTGCTCAGGTGTTAGGCACTACGGGCGAGGCCTTTGGCACTATCTACGGCAACGGTAAACTTATGATGGGCGCAGCACCCGATGAGTACCTGTCGTACTACAGCACCTGCGAGAACTTCCTCTTGCTCTACACCGAGATGTATGTCGAGGAGGTAGGCACAGTGGGCTACTTTGGTCATATCCTCGAGTGGATTTCCGACGACGAGGCTGAGCGCATTATGCGCGAGGGATTATAAACCTTTATCCAACGAATATAAACAACACACATATGAAACGTATCAAGAATATTATTGCTATTGCGGTTATCGCAATTTTAGGTTTTGCGTGCCAGAAGGAGGAGGTAGGTCCTATCCCTGGCGCTATCGAGAAAGAGGTTAAGGCTGGCGAGAAGCCAACGATATCCTTCTCTGTTAATGGCAGTTGGTCGATATCTTCGGATCAGGTATGGTGCCAGTTTGCCACCTCGGGAGGTTATCTCCAGGAGATGGCTGGTGGCTCAGGCATCCACACCATCACCCTCAACATCACCGACGAGAACAACGGTAACCAGTGGAGTACCGCCAACATCACTATGAAGAAGGATGGCAAGAAGGGCATCATCGCCACCATCAAGCGCCACCCTAAGGAGTTGTATATCAAACTCTACGACATCACCGACACCCCTATCAAGGTCTTCAAACTCGGCTATGTGGACTGGACTCCTACGCGTATCGACGGTAACTTCCGCTACGCCGCTACCCACATCCCCGACTGGGTGGAGGTGGCTGTGAAGCACGAGAATGGCACTATAGAGATCACCAACGCCATCAGCGGCGTTCCTGGCGAGCAGATCGAGGTATTGCTACGCATAGTAAACGATGGCGAGCGCGAGAAGAGCGAGATCACGGAGGCCGACGGTCACAAGATCATCTTCTCGGATGAAAAGGGCGAGCACACCTTTGAGTTCCCTATCACCTACGCAGGTATGGGTAAAGACAAACTCACCTATATAGGTCCTACGGAGTATTACTATGGCTGGGAGGTATCGCTCGACGGTCAGACATTCCGCCAGAGTGACCCTGTGAGCGGCACAACAGTGACCTTCAGCGATAAGTTGGAGTACACCATCACCGCACAGGATAACGACTATACGATAGTATACTTCGAGAAGAAGATCGAGCGCGGTATTCCAAACTATGTTGAGTACAAGGAGAGCGACCGCAATAGCTGGATGCACTTCGACAAGCAGAGCCAGGCACTCACCATTGACGAGCACTCTGGCGCGCCACGCTATGGTATGGTCATAGCACTGCCAAGTAAGGTTGCCAACAACATTCGTGGCGAGGGCTTCAAGGATGATATCATCACCACCGACGACTCTTCGGGTATCGCCCTTGAGTGTGTCAAGGAGGACTATGTGCAGTATATCCTTGCCGAGTTTGTGCAGTGTGACTTTGACGGGAGAGGTGAGTACGATGGTATGTATGCCTACCACTCTATCACCACGCTTGAAATCCCTTGTCTACCATACAACGACACTGCACTCGCCGAGAAGTATGGTTGCGAGGATATCTTTAAGTGCGATTTCGTAAACCCTGTGGGGGATAAGCGCCCTGGTGTTATCGTAAACCCACGCATCGAGAATTGGGCTACCGCAAACTACGAGGATGGCACAGCCACAGCAGAGGTGTGGTTGGGCGACAAGCCACTCAAGATGAACGAGGGCGAATATTACATCGGCGAGAACACCGAGGAGCGCCTTGCGATACACCTCTGGGGTCCTAACGATGGCTGGAATGGTCAGAATATGGTCGTGGTATTCAAGGCCTACAACGAGGTGAAGAAGATACTCGTTGTGACACCTCTTGCCCAGTCTGCGGAGTAGCATAACACAACACACTACACTATGAGACACAAACTACTACTTTTCTTAGGCTCTATACTTCTCCTTGCCTTTGCAGGGTGTCAGAAGGGCGACGATAACATCGAAGCCAAATATGGCTACGTGCAGTTTCGTCTCCTGAAGGCTGCACAGATGGAGGAGAGCCGTGCTACGGATGCCCTTGAGTGGCTATCGGAGGCACATAAGATAACGGTTATTATGCAGAAGGATGGCTCTACCATCACGCAGACGTTGCCTGTCGGCAGTTACAACGCCGAGGCTGCGGAGTGGGGACTCCAGAGCGAGAAGTTGCGTCTTGTGACAGGCACATACAATGTCATCGGTTACAAGATTTACGACAACCTCGACGAGGTTATTCTCTCGGGCGGCGGCGCTGGAGAGTTTAAGGTTACAGACGGAGGTCTGGAGGTTAAGAAGATAGGCATCCCCGTTGTGGAGCGAGGCTTCGTGACCTTCACACTCAGCAAGCATATGCCTACACGCGCCGAGGGCGACTACCCCTTCAAGAGCATCAAGGCCATAGATGTCACCGTGAAGAATAAGTTCACAAGCCAGAAGACCACCTTCAAGGCTATGGCTACGCAGTATGTTGAGGCATTCGTGGAGTCGCACGACAAGGAGTTGTACGACCGCAATGGTCTCACAGCATATATGGTCTGCTCGGCAGAGCAGTGGCTTGAGGCTGGCAACTACATCGTTACAGGCTATTCGACATATGCCGATGCGAAGGGCAGAACACGCCTCGAGACTGCCGATATCGAGAGTCTCAAGTCGGAGTTCTCGGTGAAGGATAACCAGCATACAACCATCGACGTGCCTATCGTGCTATCTGCTACTGCAGAGCATATCAAGGACTACGAGGCACTCTATGAGATATGGCTCGCGTTGGATGGTCCAAACTGGACATTCCACGGCGAGGAGTATTATGCTGGCACCAACTGGGACTTCAACAAGGATCGAGATATGTGGGGCGACCAGCCTGGCGTGTCGCTGAATGGCGAGGGTCGTGTTGTGGGTCTCAACATCTCGGGCTTTGGCGCTAAGGGCGATGTTCCCGAGGCTATAGGTCAGTTGACAGAGTTGCAGACGCTATACCTCGGCAACCACAACGAACTTATCGGTGGCTACACCGACACCAGCGCCCGCATCTCGGCGATGGACTACTACAACCGCGCTCTAAAGTACGACATCCGCAAGGATCTATCTCCGGAGTTGCAGCGCGCGATTATGACCGCCGAGGAGCGTGAGGCGTTGCACAGCGCCAAGACTTTGGACGTGGCATTTGGCAACCTCACAAACGGCATCACAGGCATCTCACGCGCCATAATGCGATGCACAAAACTCGAGCAACTCTTCATTGCCAACTCCCCTATCACCGCCAAGAATTTCCTTATCGACATCGACCCTAACTCGCCATACTACGCCGAGCAGGAGTCGTGGAGTTGGACAAACTTCGAGTTCCTGATGGATGTGGAGATTTACAACTGCCGTGACCTGGAGCGTCTGCCTCTGGATATGCTCACCAAGTTACCAAAGATGCAGTCTTTGAATGTGGCTATGAACTATGCGATATCGGGTGAGCAGTTGAAGAGCGACTGGGAGGCGATTATAGATGGTGAGTCGGGCGATGAGATTCAGATTCTCTACCTCAGTTTCAACAACCTCCGCGAGACACCATCGCACGACTATATGAAGCGTATGGCAAAGTTGGGATACCTCGACTGCACATTCAACAAATTGGAGGTGGTGCACTCGTTGGGTAAGGAGATATCGCCAACATCGATACTCCTGGACAACAACCTCATCCACACCATTACCCTCGGCGAGGATGGTTACTTCTGTGGCTTGTCGCAGATGGAGACCTTCTCCTGCTCGAACAACTGCCTCACCAAGTTACCCGACTTGTTCTCGGCACGCTCTATCTACACTATGCTCACTGTCAACTTCTCGTCAAACCAGATTTCGGAGTTGGAGAATGGTGATGAGTGGCGCGGTGTAAACACAGGAACGCTGAATCTTGCGGATAACCGCCTTGCGACACTCCCTAAGCGCATCCTCGGCTCGGGCTCTATTGTCGAGGTGCTGATGCTCAGCGCCAATGGTATGCGCACCATAGAGGAGGGTGCTATGATAGGTGCTAACAGCACTATGCTCTCGACCATAGACCTTAGTTTCAACCGCCTGGCGGAGTTGCCAAAGGCTGACTTTGCGGAGGAGAACTTGCCATATCTCTATGGCATCGACCTCTCGAACAATGCCCTCTCGGAGTTCCCACGTAGTCTCCTTGAGATTGACCCACTGACCGTTATCAGCATCCGCCAGCAGCGTGATGACCAGGGTAACCGCACATTGCGCGACTGGCCTACGGGAATTGGCAAGCACCCTACGATGGCAGCGCTATATATGGGCTCTAACGACTTGGGCGAGATCAACGACACCATCTCGCCATATATCCTGCTATTCGAGATTAAGGATAACCCAAACATCTCGATAGACCTCTCGAACGTATGCCCATACATCGAGAAGGGATACTACGAACTTGTATACGACTCAACGCAGAACATCCGCGGTTGTGATGCCCTAAAACTTGACTAACAATGAGAAAGTTATACATACTTATTGCCGCTGCCATCGTTATGGGCAGTTGCCAGAACGACACCACCGAGGGTTTCAAGGGCTTCGAGAGCGACAAATCGGAGATTAAGGCCAAGGCCGCAGGTGGCGAGCACAGCATCACCATACGCTCCGACAGAGAGTGGACCGCACAGGCCGATGTGCCGTGGCTGATGATATCTCCGGCAAATGGTCGTGGCGAGGTGGAGTGCCGTGTAAAGGTGGACTCTACGCTTGTGAATGACCCTCGCACCACCACCGTGCGCTTTATGTCCGACGGTGAGATTCTGCAACAGATAGCCATCACACAGGATGGCTTTGCACACAGCATCGCTGCCTCTACAGACTTTGTGAGCATCGAGGCCTCGGCAGTGCGTGCCGAGCGCTATGTGGAGGTGGATGTAAAGGCAAATGTGGAGTTTGACGTTGTGAGCGACGTGGAGTGGTTGTCGGTTGGCGACTACACCTTGACTCTTGACCGTGGCGCACGTCCACGCTCTACACGTCTGCATATCGACTGGAAGATGAACTCCGACCCCAAGAGCCGCGAGGCTATGCTTATGCTTGTGCCTAAGAATGGCGAGACCCTCGAGAAGCCTGCGACGATTAAGGTGCGCCAGTTGGCAGGTCCGCTGATTGAGGATAACCGCAATGGTGACTCGTTGGCCGTTGTTACCATCTACAACAAGATGGAGTGCTGGAGCGAGGGTGTTCTCTCAACCACCGAGCCTATGGACAGGTGGGAGTGCTTGCGATTGTGGAAGTCTTCGGATAAGTCACTACCTTGTGCCGAGGCTATAGGTCGTGTGCGTGACCTCGACCTCAGTTACTTCAACACCGAGGATGACATCCCTGTGGAGGTTAAGCACCTCAAGTATCTCGAGACCCTGTCGTTGTATGGCAATGTGAACGCTATGCTCAAGGATATAAACCTCTGCGCAGAAGTCGCTACGCTTAACTACCTGAAGGAGTTGCGTGTGGCGGCTATAGGTCTTGTGTCACTTCCCGACAACTTTGCCGAGTTGGGAGATACGCTGGAGGGTCTATACCTCGACTCCAACAACTTCGCGGCTATTCCCGAGGTGCTCAGCCCCGAGAACTTCCCACACCTCACGGCGTTAGACCTATCGAGCAACCGCCGCTACTCACTATCGGATATTCGTGACTACAGCAGCAGAGATGGCATCTACGCCAATATGGACAACGACGACGCTGTTAGCAGACTACTCCTTTGGGAGAATCTCGAGGAGTTGGGACTCTCGTACAACTACATCGAGGGCTCGTTGCCTGACCTCAAAGAGCGTGTCCGCGCCTACACCGCTAAAGATATCGCCGAGCGTGGTGATACACTAACCTGGGCTGTGGAGCATCAGTTGCCCCGTGTGTTGCCCAACATCCGCACACTGCGTCTGAACCTCAACTTTATGACCGGAGAGTTACCAGAGTGGTTGCTCTACCACCCCAACCTTATGGAGTGGGCTGCCGAGGTGCTGGTATTCCCACAGCAGGAGAAGAGCTATGACAGCGATGGTAATATCGTAGGATTCAGCAACGTACCTACATCACGTGAGTATTACTTCGAGGCATATCCTCTCTACCGCTCACGATATGAGTTTAACGACGAAATGGAGTAAGTTCGCTATGAGAAAGTACATATAT
>JAFOCZ010000128.1 GCA_017380955.1 Alistipes sp. | reverse complement strand
GTCAGAGCGATGCAGTAGTGGCGATAAAATGAAAAAGCCTCGGATGGGCTGTACTTGGTGTACTGCTCATTCGAGGCTTTGATTGAAGCGTCGCTAATGCGTCGCTATCACAATAAATTTAGGCGATTGACGCAGAGATAAGGAATGTCGCTGCAACACCCAAGATAGCATACAACTCTGGGAACGCTGCGAGGATAAGAGTCTTACCGAATACGTCGTTACCGTTACCGATTGCTACGATACCGTTAGCACAAACCTTTGCCTGGAAGAATGCTGAAGACAATGTCACGATAGACATCAAAACACCAGCACCCAAGATGCTGATAGCAGCCAACATAGACATAGTCTCAGAGATGTGACCGCTAACCATAAAGTAACCTACGAAACCGTAGAGACCCTGTGAACCAGGAAGCGCTGAGAGGATCATATAACTACCGAAAGCGCCGCTATTCTTCTTCAAAGCACCTACTGAAGCCATACCGCAACGTGCAGTACCTACTGCAGATGCCAAACCTGATACACCGACCATTAGGACAACGCCCAAATAAGCCAAAAATAATGCTGAATTCATAATTGTTTAAAGTTTTAAATTGTTAATTATTATTTTGATTATTTATCCATTTTACGCAAAGGATCGAATGAACGCTGTCCCATCTCGAAGCCTGCATTCTTATAGAACTCGACAAATGTCAAACGCATTGGGTGTACGAAAGACGAGATTGCCGACATAAAGAGGTTGATACCGTGACCAATGAGCAGGATTATAGAGGCTGCAATAACAGGCACGATATAACCATACCAAGGTGTGCCTGGCGCCATATCACCCATACCCGAGAGTCCCATAGCCAGAGAGTTGAACACCTGTGCCAACACACCACCCGAGAGACCGATGGCGAAGAGTCGGATATAACTCAACACGTCGCTCAACAATCCTGTGATGTTGTTGTATGCATCCCACAAACCTGCACCAATGTTTACAAGTGGGTTACGCTTAATATTGTTAAGCACTGTCATAAGCAATGCACCTATACCAAGCAACACATAGAACACTGGTGACGAGGCATCAAAGCCTGGGATTCCGATACCAAACATAGGCAAACCTAAAGCCAATGAGCCCGAGAGCAAGATGATAAACCATCCCAAGAGTCCAAAGGTAGAGGTGAAACCAAAGAGTTTGGTCTGCATATAGATGTTGATAGCCATACCCACCAATATCTGGAACACACCGATAGCCAACGAGATAGAGAAGAAATCCTGCTGGAAATCAAGGAACTTGATGACTGGTGCATAATCCGATATTGCCACGCCAAAGAATGAGTTGGCGTAGAATCCGAAGGCCACAGTTGCCGAAGCACAAACTATAGACAACAACGCCGCCTGACGCATAGACTCACCACCCTTGAACAAGAGGGCCAATCCTACCAACAACAACACAAGACCATATCCCGCATCGCACAAACAGATGGCGAAGAAGAGCATATAGAATGGTCCGAATATTGCTGTGAGGTCCAAAGTACCATACTTTGGCAACGCATACATAGCACCAATCAACTCGAACAAACGAGCGAACTTGTTGTTCTTGAGTTTCACAGGTGCCTCGTCATCTATCGTAGCATCACGACGGTCGTAGATGAGGTTTGGATATGCAGCAAGCATAGCGTCTACCTTATCTGCGGTATCTGCCTCTGCCCAACCCTCGAGGATCAGGAGGTTACCATCAGCCTCACGCTGTGCCATAGCACCAACCTTGAGACCCTGCAACTGCTCCTTGAGAGCACCACGCTCCGCAACAATCATCTGCACCGACGCTGCCGAACGTGAGAAGATCTCGTTGAGAGCCTTATTATCGGCCTCGAGGCGCTTAATATCGGCGCGCAAGCCCTCGCTATCTACCTGTGGGAGGCGCACCTCCTGACCATCAATAGCAAAAGAGGCAGCATCTGTTGTTATCACCGCGAAGTAGACATACGACTGTGTGCGACCAACCTCCGAGAGTGTAACACCCTCTGGGGCTTCGCGGAGCATACGCTCATATACAGCGTGCTGCGCTGTGAAGAATCGGATGTTGACACCCTTAGCAATAAGATTCTCAATATCCTTTATTGAGTATCTACCCCACGGTGCAATCTCCTCTGCCTGCTTCTCGAGACGTGCTATCTCCTGCTGGATACGCTGACGCTCGGCGCGTGCAGCCTCGTAGCACTCATAAGCCTCTGCGCCAGTGGCATATACCATAGCCGAGGCATTATACTCCGCAGATGATGCAAAGCCCGTGAGATAGTCTATAGCCTTGTTGTAAGACTCTATCTCTGCCAAGAGTGCTCTGTCACCCTCCGAAGGCTCCCAACCCGTAGTTGTGATATCTACCAAACCGAGTTCGCGCAACTCGTCGACAAAACGCTCCTGCTCACCAGCAAAAAGCACAATGTCGTAGCGAATCATCTTACTTATCATACGTTAGGCTCCTCCATAGCCGCGGCTTGCGCCTGACGAGTTTTCACAATCTTCTGCGCAGACTTACTGAGGTTCTCCTCATCCTCCATAAATCGCTTAATCTTACGTATAGCATCCTCATACCCAGGTATCTGTACCTTTTCGTAGAGGTTTACCTTCTGAGTAGTTTTGCGTCGCGCATAGTCGAGGAGTTGCATCTTCTGGTTATACACCTCGAACAATATACCAAGGTGAGACATACGCTTCAAAACCCTGATACCCTCGGCAAGCCATACAGGTGCCGAGAACAGGTCATATGCCTTCTCTTCGTATACAATGTTATCTAACATAGGTATGCGCACGCCCGCAATCTTCTGTGACGATAGTTCGACATCGACGACGCGGATAAGATCACAATCAAACTCTCCCCACAGCTGTACCATATAGTCGTACTGGGCGATAAGTGCGTCCAGTTCCTCACGGTAGGCTAATGCAGAGTCCTTCGCACGCTTAACCTCCGAACGCAATGCACTCTCCTTACTCTTGATTGTAGGCAGCGCATTCTTTCGGATTTTGAGTTGTTTGTTCAACTCACCGAGCGAGGTCTTGTTATACTGAAATTTGATTGCCATAGATAGTTACTATTTCCAATATTTGTCGACAAGTTCCTGCTTGATGCTCACCTCACCCTTACGGAAGTGCTTAGCAAACAACGACCACGCGATATCGAGCATCTGCTCAATCTCGATGTTTACGTCGATAGCCAACAACTTCTCTGAGTAGTCGTGGGCAAACTCCAAAGTACGCTTGTCGTAATCCGAAAGGTCGAAACCGTTCTCCAACTTAGTCTTTGCATTGGCAGCATCAGCATACAAACGTACGCAGGCGTTCATAACCTGTGGGTGATCCTCACGCGTCTTCTTGCCAATTACCAACTGCTTCAAACGTGACAACGAACGGAATGGGTCAACGATAACCTTCGCAGTGTCGGTATCGGTACGCAAGAACAACTGACCCTCGGTGATATAACCGGTGTTATCAGGAATAGCGTGGGTGATATCGCCACCAGAGAGTGTTGTAACCGCGATGATGGTGATAGAGCCACCATTTGGCAACTGAACAGCCTTCTCGTAGATCTTTGCAAGGTCAGAGTAGAGAGAGCCTGGCATAGAGTCCTTAGAAGGAATCTGATCCATACGGTTAGACACGATAGCCAAAGCATCGGCATAAAGGGTCATATCTGTCAACAACACCAACACCTTCTCACCCTTATCCACAGCGAAATACTCCGCTGCTGTAAGTGCCATATCAGGAACGAGGAGTCGCTCTACTGGAGGATTATCTGTGGTGTTTACGAACGATACGATACGGTCCAACGCACCGGCATTCTCGAAGACCTGCTTGAAGTACAAGAAGTCATCGTTTGTAAGACCCATACCACCGAGGATAATCTTGTCGGCCTTAGCACGGAGTGCCACGTTAGCCATAACGGCGTTATAAGGCTGATCTGGATCGGCGAAGAATGGAATCTTCTGACCTGATACGATAGTGTTGTTAAGGTCGATACCCGCGATACCTGTAGCGATAAGTTCCGATGGCTGGATACGACGGAATGGGTTTACGGTAGGGCCACCAATCTCGCGTGCCTCGCCCTCGATAGGCTCACCACCCTCGAGTGGCTCACCATAGGCGTTGAAGAAACGGCCTGCCAAAGCATCCGACACACGCAACTGTGGAGGTGCACCGTGGAATACAACCTCAGAGTCTGTAGCAAGACCCTCGGTACCAGCAAACACCTGAAGTGTCACCTTCTCGCCCATAATCTTTACCACCTGAGCCAAGCGACCACCTACGGTTGCCAACTCATCGTTACCTACACCCGTAGCACGGAGTGTGATGGTAGCCTTGGTGATGTTATCAATCTTTGTATATACTTTCTGAAAAGCTTTTGTTGTCATAACTTGTCCTCCTTAGATTATGCAAGTTTGCTGTTTACCATAGCCTCAATCTGTGAAGCAAAATTCTCAAACTGCTCTGACTTCCATACCGAATAGTTCATCTGACGGAAGAGGTAGATAAGATCCTTGAAGAACTTAGTACACTCCTCGAAATCAGCAAAGTCCAAATCCTTGCGGCAGATGTCGAGTACCATATTGTACATAACCTGCTGACGCTCGATAGGACAGTTAGCATCGATATCATCAAAAGCATCCTGCTGAAGGATTACCGCGTCGAGCAACTCGCTCTTCCAGAAACGCTCGTGGTAGTCTACAGGTACACCATCATCACCAAGGATGTTAATCTGGTCGTTAGCCTCCTTACCACGCTGCATAATAGCCTTACCCTCGGTCACTGAGCGTACCCAGTTCTTCTCGATATGCTCGTCGAGATACTGCTCAACCTCTGGATACTCCAAATACTTAGAGTAAGAGTCGAGTGGGTCGATAGCAGGATAACGCTTAGAGTCGGCACGGCTCTGTGACAAAGCGTAGAAGCAACGTGCTGCCTTCTTTGTAGACTCAGTAACAGGCTCCTTCAAGTTACCACCCGCAGGAGATACAGTACCGAGGAATGTTACAGAACCTGTAGTGCCGTTGTTCAACTTCACAAGACCTGCGCGAGCGTAGAAGTTTGAGATAACAGCCGAGAGGTCCATAGGGAACGCATCCTGACCTGGCAACTCCTCCAAGCGGTTAGACATCTCACGCAACGCCTGAGCCCAACGTGATGTAGAGTCCGCCATAACCAAAACCTTCAAACCCATAGAGCGGTAATACTCACCAATGGTCATACCTGTGTATACAGATGCCTCACGCGCCGCAACAGGCATATTAGAAGTGTTACAGAT
>JAFOCZ010000127.1 GCA_017380955.1 Alistipes sp. | reverse complement strand
GGAACTTAGTTTAGAACAAAGTTACGAAAATATTTAGATATTGCTAAAAACAAAGTAAATTATACCGCAGATACAACGCTTAGGTTAACGACATTAATTTCTCGTCAGAGTAATGTGTGAAAGGAACTTTTGCGATAGAAGGCTGCAGATACAACGCTCGGCAAGAAAATGCCACCGATGGGTAGTACTTAGCGTACGTCCCATTGGTGGCATTAATTGAGAGGTCGAAGATGCCCTATGGAATCGAAAAGTATTTTTGATTAGATGGTAGTAGATGTGGTCTATCACAAAAGAAGCAACCTCGGGATAGTACAAGAAGTACAGCCCGAGATTGCTTACTTTTAGGGATAGGCCGCAGATGCTGCCTTATCATCAAAAATTACTCGATGCCTACGCGATCGAATATGAAGTCCACATTCTTAAGGTAATACTCAAGTGTGAAGCAAGCATCCAACTCCTCACGAGAAAGCACATCCATAACGGCTGGGGTCTCGGCGAGAAGTTCCTGGTAGTCAGCACGCTCGCTCATAGCACGCATAGCAACAGGCTGAACGGTGTCGTATGCCTGCTCACGTGAGAAGCCACGCTCGATGAGTGCGTTCATAACACGCTGTGCGAAGATTACCTTACGTGTGCGGTAGATATTCTCCTCCATAACATCCTTGAATACTACGAGATTCTCGAGGATACCACGGAAGCGGTTGAGCATATAGTCGAGAAGCATTGTAGCATCTGGGAGGATGATACGCTCTGAAGAAGAGTGTGAGATATCACGCTCGTGCCAGAGGGCAACATTCTCGTAGAAGGCAGCCATATAACCACGCATCACACGTGCGCAACCACACATATTCTCCGAAGAGATAGGGTTACGCTTGTGAGGCATCGCTGAAGAGCCCTTCTGACCCTTACCAAATGACTCCTCAACCTCGTGTACCTCGGTACGCTGAAGGTTACGAATCTCCATAGACATCTGCTCGATGCTTGATGCGATAACTGCCAAAGTAGCCATATAGTAGGCGTGGCGGTCACGCTGGATAACCTGTGTAGAGATGTTTGCGCTGTCGATGCCAAGTTTCTCGCATACGTAGTCCTGGATAAATGGAGGGATGTTTGCGAAGTTACCCACAGCACCTGAGATCTTACCAACCTCTACGCCGCGTGATGCAGCGATGAAACGTGTGAGGTTACGCTTCATCTCCTCGTACCACAATGCCCACTTGAGACCGAAACTTGTGATGTCGGCGTGGATACCGTGAGTACGGCCGATGCAAGGTGTGTTCTTGAACTCGATAGCGCGGTTACGCAACACCTCGAGCATCTTCTCGATATCCTCCAAAAGGATAGAGTTTGCCTGCTTGAGGAGGTAGCCATTAGCGGTGTCTACAACGTCGGTACTTGTAAGACCATAGTGTACCCACTTACGCTCCTCGCCGAGAGTCTCGCTCACAGCACGTGTGAAGGCTACGATATCGTGGCGTGTCTGCTGCTCAATCTCATAGATGCGGTTGATGTCAAACGACGCATTCTTCCACAACTTCTCTACATCCTCCTTTGGCACTACACCAAGTTGGCTCCACGCCTCTGAGGCAAGAATCTCTACACGAAGGTAGGCGTCGAACTTATTCTGCTCGGTCCATACCTTACGCATAATCTCTCTACTATATCTCTCAATCATAATAAAGATAGGTTTGGGTTAATTATTTTGTTACTTTACGTTTAAAACTCTCTACTGTATTCTCCATCAAGCAAGCGATGGTCATAGGGCCTACACCACCAGGCACAGGGGTTATGTATCCTGCAACCTCCTTTGATGGCTCGAAGTCCACATCACCACAAAGTTTGCCGGTGCGGCTGTCGCGGTTAACACCTACGTCGATGACAACAGCGCCAGGCTTGATCATATCTGCAGTCACCAGACGCTCACGACCAATAGCCACAACAAGGATGTCGGCACGACGTGTCACCTCGCCGAGGTTGTGGGTGCGTGAGTGCGCGATGGTCACTGTAGCGTTGTTATCGAGGAGCAACTTCGCAACAGGAAGACCCACGATATTGCTACGACCTACGACAACTGCCTCCTTACCCTCAATCTCCATACCTGTCTCCTTGAGGAGTTTGATGATACCCTTAGGCGTACAAGGCTGTGTGCAAGGTTTCTTAAGCCAGAGGTTTGCCACGTTTGATGGGTGGAAAGCATCCACATCCTTCTCCACAGCGATAGCGTCGATAACCTTCTGCTCGTCGATATGCTTTGGGAGTGGCAACTGCACAAGGATACCGTCGATATCCTCATCGCCATTTAGTTCTGCGATAATCGCCAACAACTCCTCCTCGGTGATAGTCTCGGGATAGCGGAGTGTTTTGTTGCGAATACCAACCTCCGTTGCCGCCTTGGCCTTACCCGTAACATATGACACGCTACCGGGGTCCTCGCCGACAAGGATTACCACGAGGTTGGGCGTACGACCATACTTTGCGCCGAGTTCTACAACCTCGGCAGCCAAAGAGTCACGCAACGCCTTTGCAACCTCTTTACCATTAATTATTTCACTCATATTCAATTACTTATTTAAATGCTTTGTTACCAATATCGGTACGGTGGAACAAGTTGTCACACTCGATCTTTGCGATATCCTCGCGCGCCTTCTGCTGCGCCTCGCGGAGTGTTGGTGCTGAGGCCACGACAAACATCACGCGACCACCATTTGTTACCAACTCACCATCCTTCATCGCTGTACCCATATGGTATAACTTAGACTCTACACGCTCTGTGCCACGAATCACAAAACCCTTAGCATAGTCACCAGGGTAGCCCTTCGACGCAAGCACAATACCGAGTGTAGCCTCCTTGCTCCACTCTGTCTCTGGAGCGTTGTTCTCAGCAACGGCTGTAAACACATCTACAGCATCGCTCATCAAGCGTGGCAACACAACCTCGGTCTCAGGGTCACCAAAACGTGCGTTGAACTCAATAACCTTGATACCCTGTGGGGTCTTCATCAAACCACCATACAACACACCGGTGAAAGGAACACCCTCCTCGACCATAGCATCTGCCACACGCTGCATAATCTTCTCCATAGCATATGCGTGGTCCTCAGCCGATACGAATGGCAACTCGGTGTAAGCACCCATACCACCGGTATTTGGACCTTCGTCGTTGTCGTAAGCACGCTTGTGATCCTGCGCTACAGGCATCGCCGAAATCTTGTTGCCAGCCACGAAGCACATCAACGAGAACTCCTCGCCTGTGAGGAACTCCTCGATAACTACTCTACCCTCGCCAAACTTGGTGTCGAGAAGCATATCGCGGAGCGTTGCCTCAGCCTCCTCTATAGTGGTGGCAATTACAACACCCTTACCTGCTGCCAAGCCGTCGTACTTCAACACTGTTGGCAATGAGCCCTTGCGAACATACTCCAACGCCTCGTCATAAGAGGTGAATGTAGCGTAGTCGGCTGTAGGCACGTCGTACTTCTTCATAAGACGCTTAGCAAAATCCTTGCTCGCCTCAATCTCTGCTGCAGCCTTCGTAGGACCGAAAATCTTGAGACCCTCAGCACGGAAAGCATCCACAACACCTGCTGCGAGCGACGCCTCAGGACCTACTACGGTAAGTTCTACGTTATTTGCCTTTGCAAACTCCAAGAGTTTCTGCACCTCGGTATCCTTAATCGCAACACACTCAGCAAGTTGTGCGATACCAGCATTACCTGGCGCTGCATATATCTTTGGGGCCTTTGGTGAGCGCGACAACGCCTCTACGATAGCGTGCTCACGACCACCAGATCCGATAACTAATACGTTCATAGTCATATTATCTTATTAATATTTACCGCATCAATTGGGTATAATTTGTTGTCAGAAGCAGTTAGATACAACGCTCGGCAAAATTGTCGGCGATGGGCTGTACTAAGGCGTACTGCCCATTGCTGACATATTTTGTTAGCGGCAGTAGATGACTGCTTATCACAACAAACAATTAGTGTTTGAAGTGACGCATACCCGTTACAAGCATCGTCATTCCAAACTCATTAGCCTTCTTCACAGAATCCTCATCGCGAACAGAGCCACCAGGCTGAACGAGGGCTATAACGCCATACTTCTCAGCGAGGGTCACGGTATCGTCGAATGGGAAGAAACCATCAGAGGCAAGAACAAGACCCTCGGTGAAGCCTGCTGCCTGAGCCTGCTTGAGAGCAATCTCGGCAGAGCCTACACGATTCATCTGTCCTGCGCCTACGCCTACGGTATGACCATTCTTAACAGCAACGATGGCGTTAGACTTAACGTGCTTAACGATGCGCCAGCCGAAGTTCATATCCTCCAACTCCTCGGCAGATGGCTTACGCTCGGTAACACACATATCCGCAACAACCTCCTTGGTGTCGGTGTCGAGTTGCTGAACGAGGAGACCGCCGTTTACAGAGACATACTGTGTCTGCACGCTCTCCAACTCACCCATATCCACCTGCAAGAGACGCAAGTTCTTCTTGGTGCAGAGAATCTCGAGAGCCTCAGCAGAGAATGATGGTGCCATAATAATCTCGAGGAATATAGGCTTCATAAGTTCTGCTACCTCCTTGGTAATCTCGCGGTTTACGGCTACGATACCACCAAAGATGCTCACCTTATCAGCCTCGTATGCCTTCTCCCACGCATCGCGTATATCCTTGCCAATAGCCGCACCACAAGGATTCATATGCTTGAGACCTACGGCAAATGGCTCCTTGAACTCACGAACGATGTTCAACGCCGCGTTAGCATCCTGGATGTTGTTGTACGACATCTCCTTGCCGTTGAGTTGCTTTGCAGTAGCCAAAGAGTATGGCACACGCTCCTGTGATGCGTAGAACTTAGCCTCCTGGTGAGGATTCTCGCCATAGCGCAAAGTCTGCACAAGGTCAAACGATGCGAATAACTTCTCGTTCAACTCTGCCTGCTTACGCATATATGTTGCGATGCACATATCATACTCTGCGGTGTGGGTATATGCCTTTGCAGACAACTGCAAGCGTGTCTCAACAGTGGTGTTGCCACCAGCCTCAATCTCCGAGATGATGCGAGCATAATCCTCAGGGTCACACACTACGGTGACATCGCGATAGTTCTTTGCTGCAGAGCGCAACATTGATGGACCACCGATGTCGATGTTCTCGATAGCATCCTCCATCTTTACATCAGGCTTCGAGATAGTCTGGCGGAATGGGTAGAGGTTTACACAAACCATATCGATGAACTCGATGTTGTTCTGGCGCAATGCCTCGAGATGGCTCTCATCGTCGCGGCGCGCCAACAGACCACCGTGAACTTTTGGGTGAAGAGTCTTAACACGGCCATCGCAAATCTCAGGGAAGCCTGTTACATCGCTGATGCCGATGGTCTCCACACCACTCTCATCGAGGAGTTTCTGAGTACCACCTGTGGCAATAATCTCCCAACCGAGGCGACGCAGATTCTTGCAAAAATCTACAACACCTCTCTTATCGCTAACGCTTACTAATGCTCGCATATATAGAATCTGTTTAGAATTTCTTGTTTATAAGTTTGTTTATAGTCTTAACGTAGAGTTTATGCTCGATGTTATGGATGAGGTTTGTGAGTTCCTCGATATCGCTACCCTCGTAGACAACAGCACCCTGGTCGATGATGCGACCACCATCCAAAGTCTCGTCGACGAAGTGTGTAGTAACACCAAAAATCTTTACACCATAATCCACAGCATCCTGAATAGCGTGTGCACCCTTAAACGATGGCAAAAGCGAAGGATGGATGTTCACAATGCGCTGTGCATAGCGCTCCAGGAGCACCTTACCCACGATGCGCATATAGCCCGCAAGACATACGAACTCCACGCCGCGCTCGTCGAGCATATCGGCAATAACAGTCTCGAACTCCTCGCGTGATGCATAATCCTTTGGTGAGAATGCGAAACTCTCAGTACCAAAGCGCTTTGCACGCTCCAGCACCTTTGCTCCGGGTTTATCGCACACCAAAAGCACTACCTCGGCATCTATTCTACCATCGCGGCACGCCTCGACAATAGCCTCATAGTTGCTACCGCTACCACTTGCGAATACCGCCAATCGGGTCTTTTTCATTATTCTACGCTTTGAAATTATAGGATTGTAACGCCCTCGCCATCAACTACGCGACCGATAACCGAAGCACGCTCGCCCTCAGCCTCGAGGATTGCGATAGCCTTCTGGGCATCAGCCTCAGGAAGTGCGATAACCATACCGATACCCATATTGAAGATGTTGAACATCTCGCGGTGGCCAACCTTACCATACTTCTCCAAGAGGCGGAATACGGGCAAAATCTCCCAACTACCCTCCTTAACCTCAACACCCTGGCCCTCGTTTAAGATACGTGGGATGTTCTCGTCGAAACCACCACCTGTGATGTGGCTGATGCCGTGAACATCACACTCAGCGATAACCTTCAACACCTGCTTTACGTAGATGCGTGTAGGAGTCAACAATGCCTCGCCAAGAAGACGACCCTCCAACTCTGGATATGTCTCGTCGAGTTTGAGGTTGTTGTCGCTAACTACCTTACGCACAAGGCTGAAGCCGTTAGAGTGAACACCGCTTGAGGCGATACCCACCAACACATCACCAGTCTTAACACGCTCACCAGCATCAATGAGTTTTGAGCGCTCTACAACACCTACGGTGAAACCTGCGATGTCATACTCGCCATCCTGATACATACCTGGCATCTCAGCAGTCTCGCCACCTACAAGAGCGCAACCAGCCTGACGGCAACCCTCTGCAACACCCGCAACGATAGCCTCAACCTTTGCAGGCTCGTTGTGACCTACAGCAACATAATCCAAGAATACCAAAGGCTCAGCACCCTGTGCCAAAACATCGTTTACGCACATCGCAACAGCGTCGATACCGATAGTATCGTGCTTGTCCATCTCGAACGCGAGTTTCAACTTAGTACCTACGCCGTCAGTACCGCTAACCAACACAGGCTCCTTGATATTCAACTCTGCGAGGTTAAACATACCGCCGAAAGCACCAATATTACCCATGCTTCCGCGACGCTTTGTAGATGATACGTGCGACTTAATACGTCTTACAACTTCGTAACCGGCCTCAAGGTTTACACCAGCCTCTTCGTAACTTTTTGCCATACCTATATATATTATTATTTATTCTTTGTTCAACTTATTCTGATACAACGATGTTGGATAGCAGCCATTGAAGCACGCCATACACAACTCCGAGCGGTTACCCGCCTTGAGAAGAGCCTCCTCGCTGAGGAACTCCAAAGAGTCTGCCTCTATCTTGCGACAAGCCTCCTCCTTATTCATACGCGCCGAGAGCAACTCCTCGCGTGTCGACATATCGATGCCATAGAAGCAAGGGTGTGTGATAGCAGGGCTCGCAATACGAACGTGAATCTCCTTTGCACCCGCCTCACGCAACAAACGTACGATACGCAATGATGTAGTACCACGCACGATAGAGTCGTCAATCAACACCACCGACTTATCCTTAACCAATGAGCGCACCGCCGAGAGTTTCATACGCACACCCTTCTCGCGCATCTCCTGCGATGGCTGGATGAAGGTACGTGCGATATACTTGTTCTTGACAAGACCCATCTCGTAAGGGATGCCACTCGCCTCCGAATAGCCAATAGCAGCACTGATACTTGAGTCAGGCACACCGATAACTACATCTGCCTTTGTAGGGCGCTGCTCATAGAGATAGCGACCCGTAAGTTTGCGGAAAGAGTGAACATTGCAACCCTCGATATCGCTATCGGGGCGAGCAAAGTAGATATACTCCATAGCACACATCAGGTGACGCTGATAGCGTGAGTAGAAGTTTGAGCGGATGCCGTGATGGTCGATGGTGATAACCTCACCTGGCTCGATATCACGAACATATTCCGCACCTACGATATCCAGCGCACACGTCTCGGAACTGATGACATAGCCATTGCCGAGTTTTCCGAGTGCCAAAGGACGCAAGCCGTGCTTATCGCGACAAGCGTAGATACGATTTTTGGTCATAATGAGGAACGCAAAAGCACCCTCAATCATATTCAACGCCTCCATAATGTTGTCGATACGCATATCGTTGCTCTTGTCCTTCTTGACAAGGTGAGCCAACAACTCGCTATCACTCGACGAATGGAACAACGAGCCACGCACCTCAAGGTAATGTGCCAACTCCTTAGAGTTTACCAAGTTACCATTGTGCGCCAATGCGAAATCGCCAGTATAGTGGTGGAACGAGAATGGCTGTACGTTCATAGCGCCACCGCCACCTGTTGTAGAGTAACGAACGTGACCAATAGCAATATGACCCGAGAGTTTATCGAGTTTCTGCTGGTCGAAAACCTCAGTTACAAGACCTTCGCCCTTAACCGTGGTGAGTTTATCGCCATCGAAAGCCGAGATACCACAAGCCTCCTGACCGCGATGCTGCAAGGCGTGAAGACCATAGTAGGCAAGGTTTGGAGCATTCTCAACACCAAACACACCAAACACACCGCACTCCTCGTGCAGGTCATCGCCATATATATCCAATGATTCTTTTAGCATACCTATATTATTTATTAAGTGCGTTGTGCAGACGTTTTGCAACCTCCTCATAAGCCTCGCGAACGCGACCCATATCTCTGCGGAAACGATCCTTATCCAAAGGCTCGCCACTCTCCACATCCCAAAGGCGGCAAGTGTCTGGCGTAAGTTCGTCGGCGAGGAACAAAGCACCATCATCCGAACGACCAAACTCAATCTTGAAATCTACCAACTTAACGCCAACCTTAGCATACAACTCTACAAGGAGCGAGTTGATACGTGCCGAAGCAGCGTAAATTTCTGCTAACTCCTCATATGTTACAACACCAAGAGCCACAGCGTGGTGATCGTTGATAAGAGGATCACCAAGACGCTCATCCATAAGGCAGAGGTCAAAAATAGTATTCTCAGGGACAATACCCTCCTCGATGCC
This sequence comes from Alistipes sp., assembly GCA_017380955.1. Classification (GTDB taxonomy): domain Bacteria; phylum Bacteroidota; class Bacteroidia; order Bacteroidales; family Rikenellaceae; genus Alistipes. The sequence continues at coordinate 2,268 of JAFOCZ010000127.1, read as the reverse complement.
CAGGCGCTTAGCCATAGATCCTGCGATGACGTTGCGGACGATAACCTCCACAGGGATATGCTTGACAACTTTGCAGAGTTGCGCCTCGTCGTCGAGGCGCTCTACAAAGTGAGTCTTAACGCCATTCTCATTAAGGTAACCAAGTACCATAGATGAGATTTCGCAGTTCATACGCGCCTTGTTCTGAATCTTGGCACGCTTGATATTATAGAATGCTGTAGCATCGTCCTTAAAGCGTACTACGATACGCTCTGCACTGTCGGTGGCATAGATAAGTTTGCTCTTGCCCTCGTGCAGAAGTTCTAACTGCTTCATACCCTATCGCTTCATAAAATAGTTAACGGCATTAGCGAAGATATCCTGAATCTTCTGGCCGTGAATATTCTTCATAAGGTCACGCTCATAACGCTCTGTGTGGCCCATCTTACCGAGAATCTGACCTGTTGGGTCGATGATACCCTCGATAGCGAAACTTGAGCCGTTAGGGTTGTATGGAGCGTCGGTTGTAGGGCGACCCTCAGCATCTACATACTGGAATGCCACCTGACCATTGCGGAACAACTCATCAGCCAACTCATCAGATACCACAAACTTACCCTCGCCGTGGCTGACAGCGATAGAGTGCAAGTCGCCAATCTCGAACGAACTCAACCAAGGTGATGCCACAGTACCTACGCGTGTAGAGACAATCTGTGAGATATGGCGGTTGATATCGTTGCGGAAGAGGGTTGGTGATGCCTTGGTAACCTTACCCAAACGGCCATATGGCAACAAGCCTGACTTAACAAGAGCCTGGAAGCCGTTGCAGATACCGAGCATCAAGCCACCACGGTCCAACAATGCGTGGATAGCATCTGCCACATCCTTATTATTAAGAACATTGGCGATGAACTTACCGCTACCATCTGGCTCGTCTCCTGCAGAGAAACCACCTGCCAAAGCCATAATATGGCACTTCGAAATCTGCTCGGTCATCTCCTTGATAGATGCGATGACATCCTCGCCTGTGAGATTCTTGAACACACCCAACGTTACCTCTGCACCAGCGCGCTCGAAGGCACGAGCAGTGTCGTAGTCGCAATTAGTACCTGGGAACACAGGGATATATACCTTAACCTTATCTACCTTCTCACCAGTGTACTTCTTCATATGGATACGACCATCGCTGACGCGTGTAGGTTCACCGCTCTTGCCACGGTCAGAGTATACGGTGGTATACTTTGTTGTGTTGGCCTCCAACAACTCCTCCAAAGGAAGACGTGTGCCATTTACGAAGATAGCCTCCTCCTTGAAAGTGTTACCGATATACTCGGCAGATGGGTGATTCAACGTACGGCGAGACTCCACAACGATAGAGCCATAAGCATAGTTGTACAACATCTGCTCGTCGCACTCCAACTCTGCACCTATCTTATTACCGAATGACATCTTTGCCACAGCCTCAGCAACACCACCGAAGCCTACAGCCCACGCCGATACGATATCACCCTGAGCAATCTTCTCGCTCACGAAGTCGAAGTTTGCCTTCAACTGATCGGTATCTGGCATATAGTTATCCTTTGCCGTATGGCGGATTACATATATCTTATGTCCTGCCTCCTTGAACTCTGGGCTGATGACATTACGAGCATCAACAGTTGTGATACCGAATGCCATAAGCATTGGAGGTACGTTGATATCACGGAATGTACCACTCATAGAGTCCTTACCACCGATAGATGGCAAGCCGAGTTCTACCTGCATCTTCAATGCACCGAGCAACGCTGCAAGAGGCTTACCCCATGACTTATCGTCGGTCATACGCTCGAAATACTCCTGGTATGAGAAGCGCATATCGTTGTAACGTGCACCCGCAGCAACAACCTTAGCACAAGCATCCACAACAGCATAAGCAGCACCGTGATATGGGCTCCACTTAGCGATATATGGGTTATAGCCGTATGCCATAATGCTGGCAGTATTTGTAAAGCCACCACCTACAGGAAGTTTCTGAACAGATACCTGAGTCTCAGTGCACTGTGTCTTACCACCGTAAGGCATCAACACTGTAGATGCACCGATAGTAGAGTCGAACATCTCGATAAGACCCTTCTGCGATACTACATTATCGTCCGATAGGTTTGTCTTCATACGCTTGGTAGTAGTAGCACCCTCAATCTTACGCTCGAAAGGATTTACATTCTCAACACCACCAAGGCACACCTTAGTATAGTGCTTAGCACCTGCCGAGTCAATGAAGTCGCGTGAAAGGTCTACAACAACCTTATC
>JAFOCZ010000126.1 GCA_017380955.1 Alistipes sp. | reverse complement strand
CCCGACACCACAGCGTTCCTCACACGACGTATGATGGCATACGAGCGTAAGAATCGTGCTGTGAACACCTCGGAGGGTGTTATGGATATGGATATGACGCTCAACATCCTGCCAAATATAGAGATGCAGTTGGTGATAGACCCTACCGTGGGCGATGTCATCAAGGCAAAGGGTAAGGGACAGTTGACAATGCATATTGTGCCAAAGGCAAATATCTTTGAGATGCGTGGCGATGTGGAGATTACCGAGGGTACATACCTCTTCACGCTGCAGGATATCCTCAACAAACTCTTCACCGTCGTGCCAGGCTCGTCGATACACTGGGATGGTGACCCGCTGGGCGCTATACTCAACATCGACGCAAAATATAGCACCAAGGCATCGTTGCGCCCACTGCTGGGCTCCTCGGTGCAGGGTATCGACACCTCACGCGCTGTGCCTGTGGATTGCTACATAAAACTCACCGACGAACTTATGTCGCCTACGGTGACCTTCGACGTTCGTGTGCCTAACGTAGCACCCGAGATTCAGACCGTCATAAACTCTACGCTCAACGACCAGCAGGCCATAGCCACGCAGATGTTCTGGTTGCTCGCGGCAAATAGTTTCTCGGCCGAGGATACAGCATCTATGGGTGCGTCGCTCTCTGCCACCACTGGCTTCGAACTCCTGTCGAATCAGTTGAGCAACTGGCTATCGGGCGATAACTATAACATCGTATTGCGCTACCGCCCACGTACCCAGATGACGGGTGACGAGGTAGACTTTGGATTCTCGAAGAGTTGGCTCAACAACCGCCTTATTGTCGAGGTGGAGGGTGGTTACCTCTCCGATGCATCTATGCAGTCGAGCAGAAAGGCTTCGAACTTTGTGGGTGAGGCGTTTATCACCTGGCTCATAGACACCGACGGCACACTGCGCTTTAAGGGCTTCACGCAGACCATAGACCGCTACGGCGAAAACCAGGGTATGCAGGAGTCGGGAATCGGACTATACTATGGCGAGAGTTTCAATACGTTTAAGGAGTTGGGACAGAGCCTCAAGTATCGTTTCTCACACCGCGATAGTCTTGGCCGTGTTATGACACGCGACGAGTATCGCGAGGCAAAACGCAACAACAAAAAGGGAAAAGTGAAAACTGAAAAGTAAGGAATTATATTTAATGTCATTGCGAAGAATTGCACCCGTAAACCTGCCTGATACGATACAGGTTCTATGCAATTCTGTGGCAATCTACCGCTGGAATAACACCTCGCTGATACAGATTAGTCACGCTAATCTACGAATAAAAACAGCGGTAGATACCCACGTCGGCACAAAGGTTATGTAAACGACACTGACGCAGTACCGTGCGCCTCCTCGGTATGACGAGATTTATATTAAAAAGTAAAGTGTGTGCGACGCATATAAACAACAGAAATAATATAAACAAAATTAATAACTAAACGATTTAAAAACTATGATTAACATTCTAACAACTACAGCCCCTGCAGATCGTGCTGCAGAACTCGTTCAGACTCCCGTAGACTCTCTCGCTCTTGCCGAGATGGCAGAGCAGGCTACAACCACTCCTGAGAATCTCTCTATTGGTTTCTGGGATTTGTTTATGGGTGGTGGATGGTTGATGTGGGTGCTTGTAGCATTGGCCGCTGTGATGATCTTCATCTTCGTGGAGCGCTTCATCGCCATCCGCAAGGCTACACGCCTCGACAACAACTTTATGAGCCGCATCCGCGACTACATCTCTGAGGGTAACATCGGCGCGGCTATAGACCTCTGCCGTCGCACAGACTCTCCTGTGGCTCGTATGATTGAGAAGGGTATCGAGCGCATCGGTCGTCCTATGAGCGACATCCAGACCGCTATCGAGAATGTGGCAAACGTAGAGGTTGCAAAACTCGAGTCGGGACTCCCTTGGTTGGCATCTATCTCGGGTGGTGCTCCTATGATTGGTTTCTTGGGTACTGTAGTGGGTATGGTGCAGGTCTTCATCGATATGTCGGCTAACCAGTCGGGCGCTATTGAGTTGGCACAGTTGTCGGCAGGTATGTACGTTGCGATGGTGACTACCGTAGGTGGTTTGTTGGTGGGTATCCCAGCATACTTTGGCCACAACTACCTCGTGGCACGTGTCGAGAAACTCGTATTCCGTATGGAGGCTACCACAATTGCGTTTATGGATATCTTGAACCAGCCTGTTAAAAAGTAGTAGACTATGGCAATCAAGCGAAGTTCAAAGATAGACTCGTCGTTCTCATCATCGTCGATGACCGACTTGGTGTTCCTGTTGCTGGTATTCTTCATTCTGGCAACAACACTCATCAACCCTAACAACGCCGTGAAACTAACACTCCCCTCGTCATCAAGCAAGGAGGGCGACCCTTCGGTTATCGCACTCTCGATTGTTGGTGACAAAAAGAGCGAGTCGGGATATAAGTATGTCATCAACCGCGACGAGACATATAGCAACGTTACCGAGGTGGCAGGTGCTCTGAGGGTACACTTCGAGAAGTTCGAGGGCGTGGCCGAGGAGGAGAAGCCATATATCTCGTTGCGTTGCGACGAGAAGGTTACCGTAGATGCGTTGGTGGAGATTATAGACCTCACACGCGAGGAGAAATATAAAATGGTGCTTGCAACCAAAGATAAGTAATGGAGTATTATAACCCTATAGATAGCACATCGCGACGCCTGGCAGCCATCATAACCATCGTGGTAATGGTGGTGGGAGGCTTGTTGCTACGCCTCGTGAGTTACGATGTGCCTATAAAGGAGCACTCGGAGCCTCCGCTCGAGATAGAGTTCATAGAGGAGAGTGTTCCCGAGCCTCCGAAGCCCGTAAGGCAGCAGAGCGCTCCTACGGATGTGCGTCGTGACCGTGCCCCAGCACACGTCGAGAAGGCAAAGCGTGAGCAGAGCGTACAGACCGAGGGTGAAGCAGAGAAGACACAGACCGTAAACCCTAATGCGCTGTTCAAGCCCGTAACGGGAAATAGCGAGGAGGTGGCAACAGGAAACCGCCTTGCTCCGGATGGCGAGCGAGAGTCGCATAAGGGTGAGGGCAGTGGCTATAACCTTCAGGGTACGGACCAACTTGACGCTGGTCTTCAGGGTCGTGGTCTTAGAGAGGGACTCCCAAAGCCAAGTACGCATTATAACACCGCTGGTCGTGTGGTTGTCTACGTCACCATAGACAGCAACGGCAACGTGCTAACGGCAAAGGTAGACCTCGACGGCACTACGACATCGGATGAGACACTGCGCCGTCTGGCTGTAGAGGCAGCGCGCAAGGCTAAGTTCAAGCCAAGTCAGCGCACCGAGCAGGGAGGACGCATCACCTATGACTTTAAACTACAGTAGTGTGTATGAGATGGATAGTTAGCATTGTGGCTATGGCATTGCTGCCGATGATAATGGGTGCTAAGGAGTCACCGATGGGCGCAGAGATAGAGTTGCAGACCAACATCATCGACCTCGGGGAGTTGTCGCAGAGCGATGACAAGCAGATAGTACGCCTATCGTATACCAATACGGGCGATGTGCCACTTGTCGTTACCGAGGTTACCACCTCTTGCACGTGTACCACTATTAAGCACAGCCGCACAAAACTTATGCCCGGCGAGCGTGATGCTATGACCATAACTATGGATCCGGCAAAGGCGCCCGAGGGTAGTTTCTACCGTGTGCTGAAGGTATACTCCACAGCACAAAGCGGCGTGAAGCATATTACGTTAAAGGCAAATATTAAAAACTAACTTAAGAAGAGATATGGAGATTAAGAGAGTTGTTTTCAACCCTTTCAGGGAGAATACATATTTGGTATGGGATGATAGCAACGAGGCTATTGTCATCGACGCAGGAAATATGAAGGATGGCGAGAATAACATCCTCAAGGATATGATTGAGTCACGCGGACTGAAGCCTGTTATGGCTGTGAACACCCACGGACACTTCGACCATACCCAGGGTGTTAAGTGGCTCAAGGATGAGTATGGCGTGCAGTTCGCCTGCTCGGCAAAGGATCAGTTCCTTATCGACAGCGCCTCGGGCAGTATGGTCTATGGCTTGAAGTGTAACGCTGTACCTGCCGTAGATGTAGACCTCGACACCTTGGAGGAGATTACCTTCGGCAATACACGTTTGCGTGTTATCAAGACTCCGGGACACACCCCTGGTCACGTTGTGTTGTTTAACGAGGAGTCTAAGAGCCTCTTTACGGGCGACACCCTCTTCCGCGAGAGCATCGGTCGCACCGACCTCCCTGGCGGCGACTACTCGTGGATTATGAAGTCTATATTGGAGGAGATTGTACCTCTTGGCGACGATGTAACCATCTACCCTGGTCACGAGGATCAGTCTACTATCGGTCACGAGACCCTCTACAACCCATTCATCGTCGAGGTACTTAACAACGAGGTAAACTATAAGGGATAGTGTTATGCGTATAGATATTATTACGGTAGTTCCCGAGTTACTCGCCTCGCCGCTCAACGAGTCTATCTTGAAGCGCGCGCAGGAGTCGGGACACGCCGAGATTTATGTTCACAACCTGCGAGACTACACCGACGACAAACGTCGCACTGTGGATGACTACCCTTTTGGTGGTGAGGCAGGTATGGTTATGAAGATAGAGCCAGTGTTCCGCTGCATCGAGAAGTTGAAGTCGGAGCGCGACTACGACGAGATTATCTTCACCTCTCCCGATGGCATCACCTATAACCAGCGCGAGGCTAACCGCCTGTCGCTGATGAAGAATATCATCATCCTCTGCGGCCACTATAAGGGCATCGACTACCGCATCCGCGAGCATCTCATAACCCGTGAGATTTCCATCGGCGACTATGTCCTTACAGGCGGAGAACTCGCCGCGTGCATCATCGCCGACTCTGTGGTACGCATCATACCTGGCGCTATTGGTGATGAGGCCTCGGCACTGACAGACTGCTTCCAGGATAACCTGTTAGCACCTCCGGTCTACACACGCCCTGCGGAGTTCAACGGCTGGAAGGTCCCCGATGTGTTGTTGTCGGGTAACTTCGCCGAGATTGAGAAGTGGCAGGAGGAGCAGGCGTACACACGCACCCAGGCTCTCCGCCCCGACTTGTTGGAAGAGTAAAATAGTGGTCTGCTCACCGGAGCAGACCATTGTTTTTAAGGGGAAAGGTGAAAAGTGTGGTGCGCAAGCGCGATGGGGTAAAATGTGTTACGATGAGGTGATATGGGAGGAATTCCCCATAACTACCCATCAATCCCCATCTCTACCCAAAGAACACGAGACATAATTTGTTGTCAGAAAGACCCTTTATCACAACAAATTTAATTTTGATTAGAAGGTAGTAGATACACCACTCATTACTCTACAACCCTATTTCTTGTCAGAGGGGTGCAGCAGTGGCGATGACAAGAAAAAGTCTCGGATGGGCTGTACTTGACGTACTGCTCATTCGAGACTTTGATTGAAGCGTCGCTGATGCGCCGCTATCACAAGAAATAATCGAAATTAATAACTCTTTGCGAAGAGCACACGGAACTTAGATGGCTTGCCTGAGTAGATGCAAGTACCCTCCTCCTCTACTACATCCATAGGGATGCAGCGGATGGTAGCCTTTGTAGCGTCCTTGATAGCCTGCTCGGTCTCTGGAGTGCCATCCCAGTGTGCTGAGATGAAACCACCCTTCTCGGTGAGCACCTGCTGGAACTCCTCCCAGGTATCTACCTTGGTAATCATAGAGTTGCGGTAGTCGAGAGCCTTCTGGAAGATGTTTGCCTGAATCTCGTCAAGAAGTGCTACGATGCGCTCTGTGAGACCCTCCATAGATACAACCTCCTTGGTGAGAGTATCACGACGTGCCAACTCTATAGTGCCATTCTGAAGGTCACGAGGGCCGAGTGCGAGACGTACTGGCACACCCTTCAACTCATACTCTGCGAACTTGAAGCCTGAGCGTACGTTGTCACGAGCATCAACCTTTACAGATACGCCCTTAGCACGCAACTCCTTAGCCAACTCCTCGAAGCGTGCAACAACCTCCTGGCGCTGCTCCTCACCCTTGTAGATAGGCACCATAACAACCTGTATAGGAGCCAACTTTGGAGGAAGCACAAGACCATTGTTGTCCGAGTGCGCCATAATCAACGCACCCATAAGACGTGTTGACACACCCCACGATGTAGCCCACACATACTCCTGCTTACCCTCCTTGTTGGTATACTGCACATCGAAGGCCTTTGCGAAGTTCTGACCGAGGAAGTGCGAAGTACCGCTCTGGAGAGCCTTACCATCCTGCATAAGAGCCTCGATGGTGAGGGTGTCTACAGCACCTGCAAAACGCTCGTTAGGAGACTTGTGGCCAACAACAACAGGAACACCCATCCACTCCTCAGCGAAGGTCTTGTATACGTTGATCATACGCTCTGTCTCCTCGATAGCCTCCTGGGCTGTGGCGTGTGCGGTGTGACCCTCCTGCCACAAGAACTCAGCAGTACGCAAGAAGAGACGTGTACGCATCTCCCAGCGCACCACGTTTGCCCACTGGTTGCAGAGGATTGGCAGGTCACGGTATGAGGTAATCCAATTCTTGTATGTGTTCCAGATGATGGTCTCCGATGTAGGACGCACGATAAGTTCCTCCTCGAGGCGTGCTGCAGGGTCTACAACGATACCCTTACCCTCCTCATCGTTCTTAAGACGGTAGTGTGTAACTACGGCACACTCCTTTGCGAAGCCCTCAACGTGGCTTGCCTCACGCGAGAAGAACGACTTAGGGATGAAGAGTGGGAAGTAGGCATTCTCGTGGCCTGTCTCCTTGAACATCTTATCCAACACATCGTGCATCTTCTCCCAGATAGCATAGCCATAAGGCTTGATAACCATACAACCGCGCACTGCAGAGTTCTCTGCGAGGCCGGCCTTAATAACCAAGTCGTTGTACCACTGTGAGTAGTTCTCGTCGCTCTTGGTCAAATCTTTAAGTTCTACTGCCATTGTAATATATATTTTTTGTTATTCTTATCCTTTTTGGAATGATATGGGCATAATTGGTGCAAAGATACAAAAAAAAGTGAAAAGTGAAAGGTGAAAGGTGAAAAGTTAGGTGCGCAAAGCGCGAGGTGTTTATTTTTGGGGAGAGATAGGTAATTATGTGGATGTTAGGGAATTTAATGAATTTAAGGAGTTTAGCGATTTTGGCTAAACATTAACCTCACTAAACTCCCCAAACACCCTAATCTCATTATTATCGCCTCATCAGAGGCGACACCATTACTAATTACTCATTACTCACTACTCACTACCTGAAACAACAAACCCCAAGAGCGTGAGCCCTTGGGGTTGTTGTTTTAGGTCAAACGACTACAAATCATTATTAAGTTGTGGAATGTCGGTTGTAGTCTCGCGCTCACCGAGGAGGTGCTCCGAGAAGTAGTCCGCCATACGCCAGAAGAAATACTCGTTCATATCGCCAAAGCCGTGACGCTGACCTGGCAACAAGAGCATATCGAAGCGCTTGTTAGCACGGATAAGAGCGTCTACAACACGCAAGGTACAACCTGGGTGAACGTTCTCGTCGATATCGCCGTGAACGAGGAGGAGGTTACCCTTGAGGCGCTCTGCGAGTTCGTGGTTAGCAGAGATGTGGTACTCGAAGATGGTCTCGCCATCCTTCTCAACCTCGCGGATACCGTGGTGCTTCTCGCTCCACCAACGGTTGTAGATGTTGTTATCGTGGTTACCGGCGCAAGATACCGCAACATCGAAGAAGTCGGGGTACATAAGGATAGCGGCGGTAGACATAAAGCCGCCACCAGAGTGACCGTGGATACCTACGCGAGAGATATCGATGAAACTGTGGCGTGCTGCCAACTGCTGTGCTGCAACAACCTTATCCTTCAAACCGTAGTCACGCAAGTTACCGTAGCCATAGTTGTGGTACCACTTAGAGCGGTCTGGGTGACCACCACGGTTACCAACGGTGATGACGATGAAGCCCATCTGTGCGAGGCGGTCGGTGCGCACCTGAGGGCGGTACCACGACTGCTCCACAGCCTCGGTCTGAGGACCTGGGTATACATACTCGATGATAGGATACTTCTTCGATGGGTCGAAGTCATAAGGCTTATACATAACGCCGTGGATATCGGTGATGCCATCCGCAGCCTTCACAACAAAGCGCTCAGGGTATGTGTAGCCCATAGCGAAGAGTGGCTCGAGGTCTACGCTCTCCAAAGCCATAACACGCTTACCTTCTGTGGTGTACAACTCCGAAACTGGCGCAGCATCTACACGAGAGTATGTAGTTGTGAAGAAGCGGCGGTCGTCAGAGAGTGAGAACTCACCATTGAAGCCCGTTGGGTCGAGTTGCTTGAGACCTGTACCGTCGTAGTTAACGCGGAAGAGGTGCAGGTAGTAAGGGTTCTCATCCTTGTTATATCCCGTAGCGGTGAAGTAGATAACACGCTTAGCATCGTCAGCACCGAGGACATTCGACACGTGCCACTCGCCCTTAGTGATAGCATTGAGGAGGTTACCCTCAGCATCGTAGCGGTAGAGGTGTGCCCAGCCGGTACGCTCCGACCACTGGATAATCTCGGTGTCGTTCGACACGAGTGTTGGCATCTGCCACTCGATAGAGGTGTTCATCTCCTCGACGATGAGATCCTTAGCCGTAGCCGAGGCTACATCTACAACGCAGAGGTCTGCACGCTGGATATCGCGGCTCTGGCGGATAACATAGAACTTAGAGTTGTCACCCATCCACACAGCGCGCATAGGACGCTGGTAGCGGTCGGCATTGGTGCGAGTCTTAGGCGCTACGAAGAGCATCTGCTCCTTATACTTTGGCATATCCACCACACGGCGCTCCATATTCTGAGCATCGAACAACTCTAGAGTAAACTCAGGGCTCTCCTCGCCAGGCATCTGATACTTGTATGAGAACAACTCTGGTCGTGGCTTAAGAACGTTGATAACCCAGAAGTCTTTCAACATCTCGGTGTTGCAACGCACTGTAGCAAAGTGCTTAGAGTCTGGAGACCACTGCAAGAACACCTGGTAGCGCTCATCCTCCTTAATCTGCTCGATGCAATCCTCAAACCAGTGGTATGCGGTATGCTCCGTAGCGTCGAAGGTAATCTGATGCTCAACGATGGTGGTATCCTTAGGATCCTTAGCCAACTTCTCTACATCCTCCATAGACATATACCAGAGGTTGTAGTTCTTCTCATAAACGGCAATCTTGCCATCTGGCGACACATTAGCCCAGCGAGGTATGCGTGCCTCACGCTCCTCAATCTCGGTAAGAGTCTGCTTCTTGATATCCCACTGGAAGTGGAAGGTGAGAGGCTTGCCCTTCTCATCCTTTGGTGCGTAGTCGTTGTTCTCGACCATAACCTTAGCAGGCATAACGTCGAACAACACGAGGTTATCCTCCTTCAACTGGATGTTGTCAATAGGAAGGTGCTGAGCATCGAAAGGATATCCCGTAGCGAGGGTTACCTTCTCTGCAAGGTCGCTCATAGCCCACATCTCGCTCTTCTTGCCCGATGCTGGGTCTACAACATAGTAGTGGATATCATCCACGCTCTGCCACGAATACCAGAACTTATTGCTGTTCTCGTACCACGATGGGCGTACCGAGGTCTGAGGTACTACGCGGCGCATCTTGTTTGGCGAGAAGCGCTCGGCAAGTTCATAGTTTGGGCTTGCCACAGGCTCTGAGGCACTGAGGCTCACAGCAGTGGTGAGTGTTGCCACTGCCGCCAAGATTAGTGTTAGGTGTTTAATCATTTTGTTTATAGTTTTATTCACGGTTTCACACTCTGCAAAGATAATCAAAAAGTTATAAGCAATCAACACCCCGAACTACATATTTTGTCACCAGAGAGGCTATTATCGCCACAAAACGCGGGAGTATAAACAAACAAAGGGTGTCGCAACTCGTAAGTTGGACACCCTTTGTTTATTGTCAGCCTTCTGACCGCGGTCAATTACAATGCGTTAACGTGCAATGCAAGTGAGCTCTTAAGGTTAGCAGCCTTGTTCTTGTGGATGATGTTAGTCTTAGCCAACTTATCCAACATTGCGCTTACCTTTGGAAGCAAAGCCTCAGCAGCGCTGCGCTCAGTAGTGTTACGCAAAGCCTTTACAGCGTTACGTGCAGTCTTGTGGTAAAGACGGTTGTGAGCACGCTTAGTTGCGGTCTGACGGATTCTCTTCTTCGATGACTTGTGATTTGCCATAGTTTTAAAAATTTCTTTTTATTTTTTACTTTTAATGTTTCTGTTTTTCCGACTCTTTACATCACGTGTAGCCTTGTCGGAGGGCATCATCAACGACCGTAGTCGCTTTCGGATAGGCCGAAGCCCGCTCCTGGAAATAGTCTTAAACCGCACGCACCACACCAAAAAGGTGTAACGCGCCAAGTGTAGTCCGTACGAGAGTCGAACTCGTCTTTCAAGAATGAAAATCTTGTGTCCTAACCGATAGACGAACGGACCTTACCACTAATGTCCACTTCTAAGTGAGCAATTTAGCGGTGCGAAGGTACGCAAAAAAAATATATCTACCAAGACATTTATTAAAAAAATGCAAATATATAATATTACATTATGGTTATCATATTATATATCAACACTTTAACATATTTGGCGATTCTGCACATAGCACTACCTCCTGAGGCGTATGGAGTGCGTAGCAGCGTCAAACGAGATATGCGGACTATCGAACAGGCGCTCTATGTCGCCCGAGGTTATCATCTCCTGCGTTGGGCGATGCACAAGGTGCGGAGTGTCGACAAGAGCTATGCTATCGGCAAGTGACAGCGCTATGTCGAGTTCGTGCGTGGAGAATATCACACACTTACCCTCGTCGTGTGCCAAACGGCGCAGCAGCAGACACAACTCATAGCGGTTTGGAAGGTCGAGGAACGACGTAGGCTCGTCGAGGAGTATAACATCGGTCTGCTGCGCTAAGGCACGCGCTATCATCACCCTCTGCGCCTCGCCATCCGAGAGAGTCTCGACATTGCGGTACATAAGATGCTCGACACCTGCCACCGCAATGCTTCGTGCCACGATAGCCTCATCCTCCTCCGTCAGGCGACCCATCCAATCGGTATATGGCGAGCGACCAATGGCAACTATATCGTGTACCGTCAGCGCCTCGACATTTACCCTCTCGGTATTCACAAAGGCTATCTTACGCGCTAAGTCACGTTGTGAGATATCCGCCAGGCTCTCACCATCTATAACAATATCACCGCCCTGCGTAGCACCCAATGCCGCCATAGCACGCAGCAGCGTAGACTTTCCCGTGCCATTTCGACCCAGCAGTGCCACCATACTTCCTGCCTCGAAGCGTGCCGAGGCATCACGCATCAGCGTGCGTGAGCCAAACGCAAGGGTTATGTTCCTCAACTCTATCATCATCGGTTGCTATTACGGAGTACGACATATATGATAACCGGAATACCCAACAACGAGGTTATGGTGTTCACAGGGAGCATCATACCACTACGTGCCACGACATCGCAGACCAACGTACAGAGCAACATCGACAGTGCTCCCCACAACATCGCCGCAGGCATCAGCACACGGTGGTCCGCAGTGCGGAATGTGATACGCGCAACGTGGGGCATCGCCAAGCCTATGAAGCCTATAGGACCGCAGAATGCCGTTATAGTGCCAGCAAGAAGCGTTGTAGAGAGGAATATCAGGGCTCGTGAGCGCTTGACATTAAGACCCATAGTGCGAGCATATGCCTCGCCCAGGAGCAACATATTCAGTGACTTGATGACCACCACGGCGAGCACCACGCCCACAACAACAACAGGCACCATAACCCACAACTGCTCCACAGTAACCGTAGCCACAGAGCCCATAGTCCACACCACGAAGGACTTCAGAGCCTCGTCGCTACCCATATATTGCAATATTCCCACCACGGCAGATATCGCCGAGGAGAGCATCATACCTACGATGAGTATGGTGTTTATATTACGAATCTTACGCGATAGGGACATCACAAGCAGGAGTATAAGCGCCGAGCCTAACCACGCAACACCCGTAACACCCACCGACACCAGCCACGGCATAGCGGCGATGCCCAACATTGGCGTTGCCAACGTGAAGAGCGCCACACCAAGACTCGCGCCCGAGTTCACACCCAAGACATAAGGGCCTGCCAAAGGGTTACGGAAGAGTGTCTGCATCTGCAAGCCACTTGCCGAGAGTGCCACGCCCGATGCTATGGCAACTATGACCTTCGGAAGGCGCATTCGGAGCACTATGGTCCTCAGTGTGGCATCGTCGGAAGCACCCGACAACACTGCCCACACCTCATCCCACGACAATGCCGTAGTTCCCGTGAGGATGTCAGCCACCGCAATAGCCACACACGCCACTGCCAACGCCACAAAGAGCATTGGTGTATAACCTCTTCTACTCTGCATCGCCTATCTTATGATAATAATATAACTCACCCTCGCCACGCATAACATTCACCAAGTCCTGCAACACCACATCGGGGCGTACTATTGCCGACTCCCAAAAGTCGCTACCACCCATCGCCGACCTACGATGATTGTTGTTGTATACCTCGCCACGCATAACGACATCACACTCTGTGAAGTGTGGCGCTGCACTGCGCAACTCTGCCATCGTGGTCACCTGACCAACGTTGAGCCACTTGTCGGCACTGCCAACCAGATACAACGCCTCCTCGAGGCTTATACCCTTAGAGCCACCCGCAGGATTCTTACCTTTATATATATAATCTCCGCCAGCATCCTCCACAAGTTGCACCATATAACTATCATCCGAGGGCATATACCACACATCCTGATACGGAAGGTTAAGCATCACCTTTGGGCGATACTCCGCAACTACACCACTGCGCACCGCAGCATAACGCTCGGCGATAGCGGCAAAGACCTCCTCGCCACGCTCTCTGCATCCCACAATCTCGGATACCGCAACCACCCACTCTGCCTTTCCCAGCGGCGACTGCTCGGTGTAGTCTCCGAGGTAGAGATATGGTATGCGCAACTCACGTAACTTCTGCGTCACAGCGCTGTTCTCCGCCGTAACGCCATACATAAGCACCACATCGGGACGCAACGACACCAACGCCTCATAGTCGAGGTTACTGTCGTAACCCACATCTACCACTGCGTCATTTGCAACAATTGCCGAGTTTATGATATACTCCTTTCCCGATACACCAACAACCCTGTCCACCGCGCCTATGGCATCGAGCATCGCAACGTGGCTCGACGACATACACACCACACGCTCCACATCGCCCACAACATACTGACCACGATAGCCCACCGCAGACTCCTCTTCCGCGAATATCGCCAAGGTCTGCTCCACAAGAGCATCACCCTGCCAGGGTCGTGTGACACGCACCAGCGTGTTCTCATCCTCATCCTCCGCAATGACAAAACCCGAGGCATAGAGTGGCTCGTATGCCACTACCGAGAAACGTTCATTGTTGCTCTTAGACACAGCGCCACAACCCACACATATGCAGATTGTTATGATTGCTACACATATATTCCAGATAATACGCATAGCGCAAAGTTACAATTTTTTTATGATTATCTATCGGAAATTCCGAAAATGTTATTATCTTTGCGCCACTAAAACCGTTCGGGATGTAGCTCAGCCCGGTTAGAGTACACGTCTGGGGGGCGTGTGGTCGCAAGTTCGAATCTTGTCATCCCGACATATCTGAGTCCAGAGTCCTCAATCACCAGATTGGGGATTTTTTTGTGGGCATATCCCAGGTATTTGTTGTCAGAAGGTAGTAGATGCAACGCTCGGCGAATTTCGAGGCGATGGGCTGTACTAATGCGTACTGCCCAATGCCGAGATAATTCGTTAGCGGCAGCAGATGCTGCCTTATCACAACAAAGAAAAAAGGAGTTATACAATTGTATAACTCCTAAACTTGAGAAACAAGCAACTATTACTTGTTCTTCTTATCGTAGCGCTTTGCGTAACGGCTCATAAACTTATCCACACGACCAGCGGTGTCTACCAACTTCATCTTACCTGTGTAGAATGGGTGAGATGTGTTAGAGATTTCCATCTTATACACGGGATAGGTTTCGCCGTTCACCTCGATGGTCTCTTTTGTCGAAACGGCGGACCTGCACAAAAACACGTGGTCATTCGACATATCCTTGAATGCCACTAAACGATAATTCTCTGGATGAATACCCTTTTTCATTTT
>JAFOCZ010000013.1 GCA_017380955.1 Alistipes sp. | reverse complement strand
TCATAGTGAGAAACTTATGCCTCTTATGCCAAACACCGAGTATAGCGTACTTGCTTTTGGTATTAACAGCGGTCTTCCTACGACCCAACTCTTCCGCTACGACTTCACCTCTGCATCTGCTACAGCGGGTAGCATTACGGTTGAGAGTATCGACATCGTCAAGCTCTTCGATGCCGAGGCAATCGTAGCCCTCGACTCGAACTATGCCGATGCCCTTGCCGAGTGTTCGTGTGTTGCGGTAGTAGAGATGAAGACCTCTGCACCTACCGATAAGGTCTACTTCTGGTGGTACGAGCAGTGGATGATGGATGAGTATAGCGAGGAGGCATTCCTCGAGGATCTTCTCCTCTATGCCCCAACCTCTACGGTGCAGTTAATGGATATGTATTACTCTGAGTATATATCGGATAAATTCTTCTTTGTGGGTATGGCCGAGGATGAGAATGGTAATTTGAGCACTATCTACTACGGTGAGCCTTTTACCCTATCAAAGGATCAGTGTGACCCTGCTGAGGAGTTCTTCCAGTATGTGAATACCTCATCAGCCACAACCTTTGTTATAGCGCGATAGGCGTTTATGATACATTTCAATTCGGACTATACTGCGGGTGCGCACGGCGAGGTGCTTGAGGCTCTTGTGCGTACGAATATGGAGCATACCGTGGGGTATGGCAATGATAACTACACCGCCGAGGCGCGTGACCTTATCCGTAAGGCGATAGGGTGTGAGGATGCTGAGGTGATGTTCCTGGTGGGTGGTACGCAGACTAATGCCACGGCTATAGATGGCATCCTGGCGCGTCACGAGGGTGTGCTGGCTGCCGTGAGCGGACATATCGCCGTTCACGAGTCGGGGGCTATAGAGGCTTCGGGACATAAGGTGCTTACCCTCGCGGAGTATGATGGTAAGGTGCGTGCCGAGGATGTGGACCGCTACATCGAGGAGTTTTATGCCGATGAAACCTACCAGCATATGGTTGCACCGGGGATGCTCTACATCTCGCAGCCTACGGAGTTCGGAACGGTATATTCGCTTGCGGAGTTGGAGGCGCTGAGTGGTGTTTGCCACAAGCACAACATACCGCTATATATCGATGGCGCGCGTATGGCATACGGCCTAAAGGCTGAGGGTGCGGACTTCTTGCTTACGGATATAGCGCGTTTGGCAGATCTCTTCTACATTGGCGGTACGAAGTGCGGAACGCTCTTTGGCGAGGCGTTGGTGGTCGCCAATAGGGCGTTTTTGAAGAATCTCTTTCCGCTTGTCAAGCAACACGGAGCACTGCTCGCTAAGGGCAGGTTACTTGGTGTTCAGTTTGGGGCTTTGTTCCGCGATGGGCTCTATGAGCGCATTGGAGAGGGTGCTGTGCAGTTGGCACTTAGAATTCGTGAGGCATTCCGTGCAGCGGGTTATGAGGTTGTCAAGGAGTCGCCCACAAACCAGCAATTCTTCCGCCTTCCTAACGACGTTATCGACCGTCTCCGCGAGACCATCTCGTTTGACTATTGGGGACCTCGTGGTGCTACGGATAGCGTAGTGCGCTTTGTTACAAGTTGGGCAACAACGGAGGAGGATGTTGATGTGCTCATTCACGCTATAAACAAAAAATAGAGTCTTGCAGGACTCTATTTTTTTTGTTGCTTAGTAGTAGAAACCATCAGGCTCATATGGTGTATACTCCGAGGGTGGTGGTGTCATAGTGTGGTATACGATAACCGCTATAAGTGCGCATAGCAATATCGTGGCTATCCACACCAACGCCTTGCGTCCTGGTGATAGTTGTATGCCGAGGTAGGCGAAGTCCGAGAACGACTTACGCTGCCATAGGTGTAGATTCTCGCGAAGCCACGCCGCATATGCCACAATGTCGAAACTGCGATGCTCGAGGAAGTAACTCTCTGTGGCGGACTCGAGACGTGGGATGTCGCACCACGAGAATGCCTTGCACCACGCCACACGAGGCTCTGTAGTCTCGCCATCCTCGCTCTCAACGCCGAGGCACACCACAAACTCATTCTTGTTACCACCACGCCACAGGGCTCGCTGCTTAAGCGCCGCAGTAATACCTACACTTGCATCAAAGGCTATAATAAATATATGTATCTGATGCTCCTCGCCAGCAAAGGCATTTACAAGATGTATGGCACGCTGCGCAGAGTCATCTATCGTGATACTCTCCTTTAAGGTTGGGGAGCGAAGCACCACGCACTGCTCGAGGTAGTTATCACCAAACTTGGGGTAGTCCACAAGACCGTATGTCGCTTTGTCGCCCTTGCCTATGGCCTCGGTGCGGAATATAGAGCGTGAGTTAGCGATATAATTTATGTAATAGCCTTTATATGTGTGTGTTGCGGCATCTTCATATACACCACTCCACCCATACAGTTGTCCGCCACCGCCACTTACGCAGTTGAAGTGCGGAGGGTTTATCCACTCGCACGCCGTACCCCATAGCATACGGTAGTAGTGGTAGGTGTCGCTTGCTATATCCACCTCCACGCCCGTATTCAGCGTCATAAGCCACCTGTCGGGGTGATGGCGATACTCCACGCGTGTTCGTGTTCGTGTGTTACCGCGGCTATCGGTATATGTTTCGGTGTGTACCACACGCTCCACCCAAGGCTCGTGGTGTTGTACATCATAGGCGTAGCCACTAAGATACTCCACCGTGCGCACCACCCAATGCATTATAGACCATAGTATCAAATCTGCCACTATGGCCATAAGGAGGTATGCCCACCACTCCTCGTAGTTTTGGTATATGAGGAGCAATGTGCCTGCCACGATGGGAGGAAATAGGAAGGCTACGCGGTGCATATGCCGTTATGAGAATAGTTCTATGTCGTCATCACGGCGTGTTGCCATAACATTCTGCGTAACGGTAGATGATATCACCTGATAATCAATCTTTGTCTTGTTGCTGATAAACCAACACTGAGGCATAGACTCGAGAAGTGTCTCACGCTCACGGAGTATGTCGAGCATACGTTGCTGCGCAGTGGCGAAGTAGGCACGCTGCACCTCTATGCTCTGCATAAGTTTGTCGTAGAGGCGTGTGTCGAAGGCAGGGTTAGACTCCTGAATCATCTTCAGCAACTGACCACCATCCTTCTCATAGCGTCCTGCGATAAGTTTTGGGTATATCTCCTCGAAGGTCTTGCGGTACTGCTCCGTAACGCCAGCCTCCTGCTTGAGTACTTTCCACATAGTGTCGTATACCGACTCTATCTTACCACGCTGAGCCTCCGCCTCTTTGCGTAGTGCAACCTCTTTGTTGTTGAATGTGAAGTACATAGCGATAAGTATAATCACCACTGCACCACAAATGATAATTGGTAAAAGCATAATATAATTAGTAGTTAGTAATTAGTAATTAGTAATGTTTTGCCTCTTCGAGGCAATATGGATTATAATGGGGTAATATGTGTGGTATCGAAACTCATATTACCCCATAACTACCTATTTCACCTAAAAGTAGAGCGACTCTATTTTTTTCAGTATCTTTACCAACTCGGCAACGGCACGACCGCGGTGCGAGATCGCATTCTTCTCATCTGCGGACATCTCGGCAAAGGTGACGCTCTTGCCCTCGGGGATGAAGAGTGGGTCGTAGCCAAAACCCTCGCAGCCCGACTCCTCGGTGGCTATAGTACCACGCACTATGCCCTCTACCTGCTGCTCCTCACCGTTGATAATGAGAGATATAACAGTGCGGAAACGTGCGCTGCGGTCTGCCACGCCCTCCAACTCGCGGAGTAGTTTGCGGTTGTTGGCAGCGAAGTCGTGACCATCCGTTGCGTAGCGTGCCGAGCGTACTCCAGGTGCGCTATTTAGTGCAGCAACCTCCAAGCCTGTGTCATCGGCAAAGCAGTCCAAACCTGTGCGCTCATATACATATCGTGCCTTTATAGATGCGTTTTCGTCTAAGGTCTCGCCAGTCTCGGGGATATCCTCTGTGATGCCCACCTCCTTGAGCGTTACAAGTTCAAAGCCATCGCCAAGAACAGCCTTTACCTCGGAGAGTTTGTGGGCGTTATTTGTGGCAAATACAATCTTCATATCGTGTTGTTTATGATTTAGTTTCGTGCTATCTCAAGGTTGGCAAGTCGCTGATCCATAACTACTTTGTCGATGATGGTCTTAACCACGGTGTCAATCTCCGAGCCAGCCGAGTAGTCGGCAGGACAAACGTGGTTTACGCGGTTGTCGCGGATTAGTTCGTTGAGTATTGTGCGCTGTCCCTCCTCCTCGGGATTATACACCGCGATGGAGTGACCACCGAAGTTTTTGACAAGTTTCATACAAGGGATATCCGTAGTACCATCACCGAAATATATCATTCGTGAGAATGGCACAGGACGCTTCGACTCCTCCATAAAGCGGTTGACATCCTTGGTGTCGAATACCGACTCCACGCCCTTGTTAATCTTGAAGATAAACTGCGTCTTGTTGGTGTAGTTCACAGCCACAGCGGGCCAGTATGCTATGCCGTCGACGTTATAGAGGAACGAGCAGGCGTAGATATTCTTGAACTCGTGGGCGATAGCCGTACCCTCGATAATCTCCTTTAGTCCCGATGAGTTAACGTAGTGGAGGATGTTGACACCACGCTCTGCGCCATAGTCGTTTATGCGCTTAAACCACTCTTGGACACCTGCATAAAACTGCACATTGCGTCCCGACTCGCGGAATGCCTCACGGCGTAGCGACAAACCTTTGGACTGCGCAGCCTGGAGCATACGCGCCATATATGTCAGTACCTGGTCGGCATCCTGCTCCTCGGCGAGGGTGTTTGCCTCCTGCCAAAACTCCATATTACTCTTGCCTACAGCGGGGATAAAATCATACTCCTGCATATTTCCAGGAGCCAGCGTGCCATCGAAATCGTATATCAACGCTACGGTAATATTCTCTTTCATTGTAGAAATTTTGTTGAATAGTGGTGTAAATATACAAAAAAATCACTATTTTTGTAAGGTAAACAAAAAAATATTATAAAACAGCGAGATATGGAGTTTAAGGAAGTTATGAAAAAGCGTCGTTCTACACGACGATATACAGGTCAACCTGTTGAGAAAGAGAAACTTGTGCGTGCTATGGAGTTGGTGCTTCGTGCCCCTTCGTCAAAGAATACACGCTCTACACGCCTTATGGCCGTCACAGACCTCAAGCGTGCTCAGAAGTTGGGTAAGTTGCGTGACTTTGGCTCAAGCCTTTTGGAGGAGGCTGGCGCAGCAATCATCATCCTTGGCGACGAGGCTGCATCGCCAATGTGGCAGACCAACGCTACTATTATGGCGTCGTATCTGCAGTTAGCGCTTGTGGATGAGGGTCTTGCAACTTGCTGGGTACACGTCGGTGACTACCGCACATTGCAGGATGACCCTGAGAGTCAACGCAGCGAGGATTATGTCAAGGAGTTGTTCCCCGAGATTCCCGAGGGCTACCGTGTGTGGAGTGTTATAGCCGTGGGTTATGCGGATTATACTCCTAAACCTCTACCCGAATACGAAGGTCCTGAGCGCATACTTATTATCGAGTAGGGAAGCGGAAGTTTGATTGTAAAATTACCACCAATGGAGTCTTAAAACGTGCTCTATTGGTGGTAATCTGTTTAAAAATACCTATTGCTATGCAATAATCTTGCAATATGGTGCGTTTATCACGAAAAAAATGTATCTTTGCAAGTTGATTATGCAGAAACTATTTTACATATTTACCATTGTTGCAGCCACCGCGATGGTGGCGTGCTTCCATCGTGGCGACTCTTCGGCGGATAATCCCGAACTCGATATCGTGGCAACGGTGGATAGCCACGTGTTGTTGCGCAGCGATATATCGCGAGATATGCCTGGCGGTCTTACGGGTGCCGACAGCGTCACCTTTGCTCGAATGTACATCGACAACTGGGTGCTTAGCAAACTCAAGGTGCGACGTGCCGAGGAGGTGTTGTCGTCGTATGAGAAGGATATAGAGCGTCTTGTAGAGGGTTACCGTCAGTCGCTCATTATGCGACAACTCGACCAATACTACATCGACCAGTATATCGATGTGGAGATTACCGACAAGCAGTTGGCGACGTACTATCGTGCCAATGCAGCATCTTTCAAACTCGACCATAACAAAGTCCGTGGTGTTGTTGTCAAAGCACCACGCACCTTCCGAAATACTACAACCCTCACCTCCACGCTCAAACGTGTGATAAAGAGTGGCGATGTGGAGGAGTTGAAGGCTCTTGCCGAGAAGCACAACCTTCTGCTCTCGGACTATGCCGCATCGTGGGTGTCGTACTCCGATTTCTTGAGTAACCTGCCTACAGAGCGCTCGCGTACCTATGCCGATTTGCTGTCGAAGAGCGGTGTGCAGCAGATGACCTCCGACGATGCATACTTCTACTTCGTGATTCTCGACGTGGCGCGTAAGGGCGAGGTAGCACCTTTGGAGTGTGTCGAGGACGATATTCGCCGTCGCCTATATGCCGAGCGTCGTGCCGATATCGTCAAGCAGTATGAGACGGAGTTGCGTCGCGAGGGTGTGGCGAGTGGTCGTGTTACGACTGTGGATAGTGTGCTGATGGAGACTATGGGCTTTGCGCCCAAGCAGTCGGCAAATGTGGATGTTGCCGAGGCCGAGGAGAGTGTCGACGAGGAGTTGGCTTTGGAGGGTGTGAATAACGAAAACGAAGAGTAGTTTATGATACGTAAGATTATGCTTGTGGCAGCCTTTGCCACCTCAATTATTTTTAGCGCCGAGCGTGCTGTGGCGCAGGAGCGTCGTCAGGTGATGCTCGATAAGGTTGTCGCTGTGGTTGGTGGCTCGGCGATTTTGCACTCCGAACTTGTGGAGTATTCCGAGGCTCTTGTTATGCAGCGCCGACAGATGGGCTATACCTCTGACCGCGATATTATGAACGAGTCTCTCGAGGCACTCCTCGAGCAGAAGTTGCTCTACAACCAGGCACTTATAGACTCTGTGGATGCCCCAACGTCAGATATCGCAGCGCGTATCGAGAACTATGTTCAGGCACAGGTTGCTGAGGTCGGTGGCATCGCACAACTCGAGGCAAAGGAGCATATGCCCCTATATACCTATCGTGAGATGCTCCGTCAGCGTTACGAGGAGCAGGCCTATGCCCAGGCTATGAAGGCAAATGTTGTGGGTAAGGTGACTATTGTACCTGGCGAGGTGGAGCGCTTCTACAAGAGGGTAGACAAGGATAGCCTACCGATGATTGGCGAGCAGTATGTCTATGCCCACATCACCAAGTTCCCATCGTCGTTGAAGGAGGCGCAGCAGCGTACCAAGGAGCGTCTGCTGGATATGCGTGAGCGTGTTATCAAGGGTCAGACGAAGTTCTCAGTGTTGGCGCGTATGTACTCGTTGGATGGCTCGGCGATATATGGTGGTGAGATGGAGCCTATGCCATCGTCATATTTTGTGCGCCCCTTTGCCGAGGCTCTCGAGAAACTGAAGCCTGGTCAGGTGTCGGAGATTGTAGAGACCGAGTTTGGCTTCCACATCATCGAACTTATCGAGAAGAAGGATGAGATGTATCGTTGCCGTCATATCCTGCTCCGCCCAACCTTTACAACGGATGAGTTGATGCAGCCAGCACGCCAACTCGATAGCATTGCCAACCTCATACGTCTCGACTCCATAACCTTTGAGAATGCAGCGTTGCGATTCTCGGATGATGCATCGTCGAAGCATAATGGTGGTATAGTATCTAATAGCGATATCCTGGCGCGTATGGGTGTCTACGATGGTGCTCGTATGACCGCCACACGCTTCCTCAAAGAGGATTTCAGTGCTCAGGGTGGTAAGTCGTTGGAGGACTATGCAGCACTTATGTGCCTTAAGGAGGGTGAGGTCTCTAACTCGTTCCAGACCACCGATATTATGGGTAACGAGATGAGTAAGATTGTGAAACTTGTGCAGATAATCCCTGCTCACGTTGCCTCGCTCGAGGAGGATTACATACGTCTCGAGGAGATGGCATTACAGCAGAAGCAGGAGAAGGTATATCGCAAATGGCTCGACGAGAAGATTCAGTCGATGTATGTGTATATCGACCCTGCCTACCGCAGCGATGAGTTTGAGAATAAGAATTGGATAAAGTAAGAGACTCTTTGATTATACAGATTCTAATATGCGTCGTAAGATAATTGCTCCCATCGTAGTAGTTGCATTGCTTCTCGGAGCGCTATTCTATGCAGCAAGTGGACGTCACTATCGACATATAATCGATAGTGACGCACTCTTTGCTATGCCCCAGGCAAGTAAAAGTGGCGACAGACGTATGGTCGATATGGTTGCCGACGACAGTTATCTTGTCGATAAGGGCGACTCTACGATATTCATCCTCGTTGGTAACTTCGCAGCGCACCACAATGGCACTGTGATATTGGCAGATAGCGCTGTGCGTTACTCCAATTCGAGTTTCGAGTGCTTCGGCAATGTGCTCATCAACCAAAACGAGACCTATGCCTATGGCGACCGTGCGGAGTATAACCGCGATAATAGCACCGCCACGCTCTACTCCGACTTGGTGAAGGTTGTGGATGGTGATGCTGTGATGTACTCCTATAACTGTACCTTCAACACTGCCGATAACATAGGCTACTTCCGCGATGGTTGCTATATCGAGAAGGGTGATAACCTGCTTGAGGCGGAGCGTGGATACTACAACACCAAGACCCACGACCTCATAGCCGTGGATAGGGTGGAGATGCGCGACGAGACATATCTTATGACCGGTGACTCGGTGATTTTCAATACCGCAACGGAGAATGCGCAATACTTCACGAACACCAACATCTGGAACGATAAGGATGAGTATCTCTTTGCTAATGAGGGTACTTACGACAAGTCTCGCGACTTGCACCACCTCACTCGCGATGCCTATATCCTCTCTCCCGAGCGTGAGATATGGAGCGATACCATAGAGTATTTCCGCACTGCGGGACATATCATTGGTCGTGGTAATATTCAGATGGACGATACCACGCAGAAGGTTATCGGTTTTGCCGATTATGGCGAGTGGTGGGATGAGCCGGGTAATGCGCTCTTCACACGTCGTCCCTCGATGATTAACTACGACCCCGAGCAGACCGACTCACTATATCTCTCGGCAGATACATTGTGGTTGTATACAGTGCCTGTTTTGCCTCCTGTTGCGGAGTCGGACTCTACCGCTACGGAGCGTGAGGGCGAGCGCGGTGGTAGTGAGGCGTCGTTGCGTGATGCTGCTGGCGAGGAGTATGTAGAGGATATGGTTGAGGAGGATGTAGATGCCGAGCAGGAAGTAGTAGAAGAGGAGACCGTGGAAGAGGAGACTGAGGAGACCGAGACTGCTGTTGAGGAGCGTGTCAGCGATGCTAAGTCAGGCACCGAGGCGAATGTCCGTGAGGATGGCAAAGAGAAGGCTAATGATGCACCAAGACGTAGCACCCAGCGTGAGACTACCGACCTTCCAAAGCGTGATGGCGAGGCAGCGTCGGAGCGCCCTATGGCAAATGTGGAGTCTGCGCCAGCACCATCGCAGAGCGATAGGGTAGATAGAGTGGCGGAGAATCGCACTGAGGAGTTGCGTGATAGCACCTCGGTGGTAGATACTTTGGCAGATACCCTTTTGGATAGCACAAAGACTCTTACCCCAAAGCAGTTACGTTATCGTGCGAAACTCGAGAAGCGCCGTGTGCGTGACTCGTTGCGTAGCATAGAGCGTGGCATTCGCGACTCGTTGGACTCTCTCAAGCAGAGGGAGAGGGACTCTATACGCCACATCCGTGACTCGGTGCTCAACATCAAACTCGACTCGTTGGTGGCGGAGCGTAGGGCACGCAGCGCACGTCTGGCTGATGAGGAGGCAGCGCGTCTCGAGCGTGTTAAGCAGAAGGCCGATGAGCGTTATCGTCGTAAGATTGACAAGGCTAAGGCGCGTGCTCTGAAGCGCGGTAAGGTATACGATGGTCCTGACTATGTCGCAGATAGCCTCTCGGCAGACTCTTTGTCTACGGGTGCTTCGCGAGATGTTATGCGTGGCGATAGCACCGCTATGGATAGCCTTGGCCGTGACTCGTTGGGTGCTGACAGCACAGCGGTAGACTCTATGGGCGCTAAGCCATTCCCCGAGGATAGTGTCTATAAGATGATTAAGGCATACCGCCGTGTGAAGATGTATCGCCCCGACTCGCAACTTGTCTGCGACTCGTTGGTGTTGCTCAATACCGACTCTATAATCCGCCTCTATGTAGACCCAGTAATGTGGAACGAGGGCAATCAGATATCTTCGGACTCTATGGCTATCTACACCAAGAATCAGTTGCTCTCCATGGCTCACTTTATGGGTAACCCTATTATGGCTATGGAGATTGACACGATGTACTACAACCAGGTGAAGGGTAAGGATATGACCGCCTACTTCGCCGATGGCGCGGTATATCGCAACGATGTGGATGGCAATGCCCAGACCATCTACTATATGCAGAATGAGGATAACCCCGAGGTTACGGGTCTGATGTATATCGAGAGTGCAAGCATCACGTTCTACCTTGTGGATAAGGAGATAGACAAGATTTCGTATAAGCAGAATCCTTCCTATGTCATCTATCCTATGGCTATGATTCCTGAGACTCAGGAGTTGCGCCTCAAGGATTTCGATTGGTACTACGACAAACGCCCATCGCGTGACTCGGTATTTGATAGAACTATACGCGCTACACGCCGCGAGGATGCCTCAGTGAAGCAGAAACCACGCTTCCGCATCACCGACCGCATCAACTACGACCGTCGTCGTCTGGTTGAGAATGGCGAGTGGGAGGATCGTGTAGACGAACTTACTCCAGAGGTTATCGAGTGGCGCAACACACGCACCTCTTACAATAAGTAAACCATAACGTTATGAAGTCATTGATACAGTATATACTCATCGCTTTGGCGCTTTTGTGCTGCAATATAGCCTCGGCGCAGAGCGATAATGTCGAGAACTACCGCACACGCCTGTTGCCATATCCTACCGCCACGGCGGCGCAGCAGGGTGGTGTAACGCCTAATCGCTACCTTCAGGTTATTGATGAGTGGCAGGAGATGGATGGTGCTTTGCAGGGAGAGTTCACCTTCCCATTCTCGTGGTTGGAGCGCCAGGTGTTCTTGCGCGTTGAGGGATGCGCTATGCCCTACGAGGTCTTTGTCAATGGCAAACGTGTTGGCGAGGCTACCAATGGCTTTGTGCCTCTTGAGATCAACATCACCAAGCAGTCTCGAGAGGATAAGAATAGGGTGTCGCTGTGCCTAAATGACGATGCTAAGATTCGCATAATAGAGAGTTTCGAGCGCGGTGTGCCACGCCCTACGGTATATATTATATCGCAGCCGCGTGTGCGTGTGCGCGATGTGTCGTGGCGTACTAATATCGGCAAGAATGGTGTTGTGAACGTAGATTTCAATGTGCTTATGCGCAACGAGACCCTCGGTGCAAAGAAGTCACGCATATACTACGACCTATTCCTCAACGATACCATTCGCCTTTCGGGTGGTCACCTCGATGTGGCATTGGGAATGTATGGCGTCGACACTATGCGTTTTGGCGCTCCCGTGCCCGATAGTGTGCTGTGGAGCGCCGAACACCCCACACGCCTCTATCTGCGCCTGAAAAACCGTATCGAGGGTCGTGATGTGGAGTTCTACGACTTCCCCGTGGCGTTGCGTGCGTTGCGCTATGAGGGTGGTGCGTTCTATGTGAATGACAATCGCTACGATATGCTATGGCGCGAGGTGTCACCGCGTGCAACTACCGCCGATATGGCTGATTTGTATGCCTCTGGTGTGCGTGCTGTGCGCTTCACGGCGGGCTATGTGCGTGACGAACTCCTGGAGTTCTGCGATGCTAATGGCATCTATGTTGCTGTTACCGCACCTATTAATAGTTCCTCTGCGGGTATGTCTCGCAAGCGCAATGGTAACCCATCTAACAATCCTGCGTGGCGTGCGGAGTATGTGCAGCGTGTGACATCGGCAATATACACCACCAAACGTCACCCCTGTGTTGTGGCATACTATCTTGCCGACGATAGCGCCAATGGCATATGCTTGTATGAGGCCTATCTCGCTGCTAAGGCCATAACCGGCATCCCGGTATTTTATGAGGATGGCGGCAACGAGTGGAATAGCGACGATGTCTATACCCGATAGTTTGCTATCTCGCTGATATCCTCACCATTGCCTCGCTCCACTGTCCGAATGGTGCGTAGTGGTCTTTCATAGTCTCGCAGAATGCGTAGATGTCATCCATCTGCTGCACCATATCTTGCGCCTCT
>JAFOCZ010000125.1 GCA_017380955.1 Alistipes sp. | reverse complement strand
TTCTCCGAGATGCAGCAGCGTTGTGCCGAGAAGGATGGTCTCTATGTCTCTGATGCCATTATGCACTACGCCATAGGTCACCCTACACTCCTCGATTTCGAGATTGCCGTTGCCGAGGATTTGGGGCTTCAGCAGGCCGCAGACTCACTGCATAGCGCCAAGCGTGACTTCGTAGCACCAAACTACCGCCAGGAGATGGTGGAGTTGGAGCGTAGATTGTTCATCGACTACGAGCCTATCATCATCGGTCGCACAAACTACTACACCAATAGCAACCCTGTCCCTCCGCTCAAGGTCTACGAGCGTGGTACGATATACCGCATCCTGCTTGGCAAGTTCCGCTCCAAGCAGCCTATGACGCTCTTCAAGGGCGTGCAGCCGCTCTTCATAACCACTGAGGAGGACCTCTACTGCTACTACGCAGGTGGTTATGCCACCCTCAAGGAGGCTGAGGAGGCGCAGTTGTTCCTCCGCGAGAAGGGTTTCAAGAAGCCTGAGATATGCCGCTGGCGTGATGGCGAGATGATAAATATCGACACACTCGAAGAGGAGGACACCGATAACACTACCCCACTTGTGGGAAGCAGATATATAGTAATGTTGGAGTGCGACACCATCGACGAGGCGTTGCGACAGACCATCACCGCAACATCTCCCGATAAGGTGATATCACGTCGTGGTGCGCAGTTTGCCATCGGCACCTTCACCGACTATGCCGAGGCCACAGCGCTCCTCACAGCCCTCGCCGAGCAACACCCCGATGTTAGTGCAACAATCGTAGAACTTGACTTATAATACGTAACAACCATATTTTATGAAGAAGATATTTTACTCTCTAACACTCCTCGCCGTTGCCATTGCCACGCTCACAATCACAGCGTGCAGCAAGAGCGAGACATTCTCATTAGCCGTGCCAGCAAAGGGCATCATAGTCTCGATGCCTGGCGATAGTGGCACCACAACATTCGACAGCGCCAACATCACATCCATCACCACCACATCAGTACCAAAGGGTTGGACTGTGAATAACATCGATATGTATAGCAGCACCATCACCGTCACAGCACCCTCGCGTGAGGATCTCGACAAAAACAGTGCGGAACTGAACGGCACGCTGAGCCTCAAGGGCTACACCCCTACGGGCAACACCAAGAGTTTGTCTATCCACCTCGCCATCGTCGAGAATGTCGTGGACTACAGCACAACGCCAGCAAACTGCTACGTGGCCACCCAGCCCGACACACGCTATATCTTCGACCCAACGACTTGTGGCAACAAGAGCAATGTAAACACCGTTAAGGTGCAGGTGATATGGGAGACCACCAAGGATCTCATCCAGTATCTCGACATCCGCGACGGCAAGGCATCGTTCTACCTCGCAGGATACCAGGATGAGGAGACCGAGGAGATAGGCGTAAAG
Organism: Alistipes sp.; assembly: GCA_017380955.1. Taxonomy (GTDB): domain Bacteria; phylum Bacteroidota; class Bacteroidia; order Bacteroidales; family Rikenellaceae; genus Alistipes. The sequence continues at coordinate 1,519 of JAFOCZ010000125.1, read as the reverse complement.
GCTGGTAACGCCCTTGTTGGCGGCTATGACGATGCGGATAACCTCTTGTGGAGTTGGCACATCTGGGTCACTAACAACGACCCTATGGCCACCGAGAACACCATCACCCTTGGCGGTGCTACGCTTATGAATATGAACCTCGGTGCGGAGTGTAACAGCAATGGCAGCACCGACACGAACACCATCTTCAACTCCTATGGTCTCTACTACCAGTGGGGACGCAAAGAGCCATTCGTAGGCCCTACGACCTTCGACTTCGACCTTAACAACGACCACACCCTTACCAACTACAAGGGCTCAAGTGCCTATATCGACTATGTGGAGTCTACCGCTTCGGAGGGCACACTGCAGTGGGCAACAGACAACCCACTCTCAATCATCAAGGGTCACAAGGATAACGACTACGATTGGATGTATAACGGCCACGACAACACACTGTGGAGCACAACCGCGAAGACCGAGAATGACCCTTGCCCTGCAGGCTGGCGCGTCCCTGATGCCTCGGTATACGCAAATCTCACCATCGCCACCACCTACGACGAGATGGCGTGGGAGACGCTGCAGCCACAGTATGGCATTATGCTCACCGACACCGAGACCGCAGCAGAGTTCTTCTTCACCGCGCAGGGTCGCCGCAACTACCTCGATTGCCGTCTCGACATCATCAACGACGATGAGGTATGCCCTATTCCGTGGTCTGGCTACTACTGGACCGCTACAACCGATGGTGGCGATGCTTCGGCAATGTTCTTCGACCTTAACACCGCCACACGCACCACCTGGAATGGCTTCGATGCTAAACGCGCTATGCACCGCGCCAATGCATTGCCCGTTCGCTGCGTTAAGGAGTAACAATATATTATATGAATAAAGCAAGAGCGTGTCCGATCAGGCACGCTCATCTTTTTTTTGTAAGAAGTTGTATAACACGTGTTAGTTTTAGGCGCACGCAGTGTTTACCTAATTAGGGCTCCCACACCCACTCAGGTGTATGCAATAGGTAGCAAAGCACCAGAGCATAATCGTCATCCGTACATAGCAAATCCTTACCCGTGGCAACATCACCACCAATCATATCAACCATAGCACCCGACAACTTTTTTGGAGGATACTTCCTGCTAAGTTTTTCCACCTTAAGCATTAGGTCCATAGGCTCTGACACATCTATCGTTTGTGCCGACAATATACCAGCAGATACAATGGCTGTAAAGAGTAAAAAGATTCTTTTCATACACCCTGACACTTGTTTTACCTTGCAAGGTACGGTATTCAGCCAAATATTCAAAGCGATTGCTACTAAAATTTACAAATTATTTCAAGAGATATTACACTTGTCTCGCGATTAAGAAATATGAAAATATATCACATTCGGCTATAAACCCTAAAAAACGATAAAAATTGGTAGTTTTTCAGCAATAACATAATGCGCTGACTCTCTGCAACATAGTTATAAGACGCAAATTTTATCGCAAAAAAAGTGAAAAAAAGTTGCAAAAAAGTTTGCAGAATAAAAAAAAGT
>JAFOCZ010000124.1 GCA_017380955.1 Alistipes sp. | reverse complement strand
TCGCTTATCAGTTCTCGGGTGCTCACTCTATCGAGGCTAATGCTACGATTATGCAGAACGCACCTATGTTCAACAATGCCTTTGTATCGGCACGTACTCGTAACCAGATTACTCCAGGTTTGGATGCAGAGAAGATTTATGGTTTCGACTTCACTTACAACCTCCGCACTCCTTGGATTCGTGCGCGCGTATCGGCTTTCTACACCCAGATGAAGGATCAGTCGAAGGTTATCTCATTCTACGACGATACTCAGAGTTCATTCACCAACTTCGCAATGTCGGGCATCGATAAGCGTTATATGGGTATCGAGGTAGGTTATAGCATCCCTATCGCTTGGGGATTGTCATTGCAGGGTGCTGTGAGCCTTGGTGACTACATCTACACCTCTAACCCTAAGTTCACACAGATGATCGACAACTCAGCAACTGACGTTGTAAATAGTTGCGTGAACTGGAAGGGTATGAAGGTGGAGAGCACACCACAGACTGCTATCAACGTAGGTCTTAACTTCCGTGGTCCTAATAACTGGTTTGCATCTGTAGATTTCAACTACTACGACCGCTTGTACCTCTCTATGAACCCTATGTACCGCACTGAGTACCTCGCAAACGAGATTCGTCGTATCTACGACTGGAATAACCTCGAGTCAGGTCGTCAGAAGGCATATGTCGTAGAGGTTATCGACGGCATCCGTCAGCAGGAGGAGTTGGGTCGTGCATATACCCTCAGCGCAAGCATCGGTAAGAACTGGCGTATTGCATATAAGTATACTCTCGGCTTCAGCCTTCAGGTGAACAACATCCTCAATAACCAGACAATCCGTACAGGTGGTTATGAGCAGATGCGTCTCAACAAACTCTCAGATCCTATCATCTTCCCAGACTCTGAGGGTACTATGAAGATTGTGCAGAAGCCTACAACATACTCGCGTTTCGATTCAAAGTATTTCTATATGAATGGTTTGAATTACTACCTTAATATTTACTTTAGATTCTAACAGCGAAAATGATGAATATTATGAATTTGAAGAGATTGTTTTTGTTGATTGCCGTGGCGTTTACGGCGGTTGGCTGTTATGAAGATTTTGGCACTGTTGCACCACGTCAGTTGTACGATGATATCGCCTTTGAGGATATGTTCCCCGAGGCTGAGCGTATCTCTATCGCTGAGTTGAAGTATGCCTATAACGATAAGTTTGGTGGCATCAGCAACAATGGTGTAAACAGCGGCTGGAACAATACCAAGTATGCTATCGTGGGTGAGGATATCTTCCAGGGTCACGATGTATATATCAAGGGTAAGGTTACTTCGGACGATACCGAGGGTAATGTCTACAAGTCGCTCTATATCCAGGATGAGACTACAGGTATCGAGTTGAAACTCAACAACAATGTTGGTGTTCGCTATAAGAAGGGTACTTGGGTCTATGTTCGCCTTTCGGGTCTCTACTTGGGAAACTATCGTATGATGCTCTCACTCGGTGGTGCTCCATCGGAGTCGTGGAACAAGGCTGGTGAGCATAAGTTCTATGCTAACTCAAATATCGAGTTGCAGGAGGTTGTTGACCGCTATGTGTTCCCAGGTCGTAAGGTAGAGGAGGGGCTCAAGGTGGGTCCATATGTATTATGGCGTGAGCGCTATTCTCCCGATGTGGATATCATCACCGTAACCCCTGAGAACTACGAGGAGGTTTTTAGCCCTGAGAAGATTGAGATCGAGGGTAAGTTCTACGGCACTGAGAAGACTGACTCTAAAGGTGTTACCCGCAAGGTGTTTGAGATTTCGCAGCGTGAGTTGATGTTTGGTCGCTTGATGCGCTTCGAGGGCTTGGAGTGCCACTATGCTGGTGTCACAAACCAGGATGGTGTTACAAACCCAGCACTCAAGAGCGGCTCGTTCGATAACATCTACCCAAGTTGGTTGTATACCGACCCACGTCCTACGGTCTCTAAGGCTTGGTATCACTGGGCATTTAAGGAGGAGGTTACAGGCCGCAGCCTCTATGGCTCGGTGCTCTTTACCTATAACCCATCTGCTACCGTATGCTCTGAGAATGGCGTATACGCATTGCGTTCAAGCGGTTATTCACGTTTCGCACGTCAGAATGTCTGCAAGGATGGCGAGAAGGCAACCATCACCGCCATCTATGGCATCTATGCTCAGAAGTCTACATACGCAGGTAACGCTGATGACTATGCTTCGTATCAGTTGACCATTAGCAGCATCTCGGATATTGAGTTTGAGAATGGCGCTGCGGCATTGCTCACCGACGAGCAGGTTGCAGCAATGACCACCGAGGATATGAAGACCGTGCCCTGGATCGACGAAGAGGGCGAGTCGGAGTACAACTAATAGGTCTATTATACTTATGCAAAATCCGTTGCAGCAACTGCAACGGATTTTTTTATTAATATAAGGAGGAATATACAATACGAAAATTCACACACTCCATATCCGAGGATTACCTAACAATAATGAATATTCATTGTACAAAATCACATAAAAAAACACCACCGACAATCGTCGGTGGTGTTTGTGTTTATAACGTTAAGCCTACTCTGTGGTGAATGGCTCGAGTTCGATGAACGATACGCCGCCGTCCATATCCTCAACCTTCACGCAGATGGTGTACGAGGTGTTATAATTCAGGTAGTCCCACTTATAGTCGTAGGTGGTCTCGAGGAACTGACGCTTGAAGTCGTGGCTGAGGCCTGGGATAAGCGAGAGCATACACTCCTCGTAAGATGAGTAGCCTGCCATAGCATACTTGCCATCCTTAATCTCCTGAAGATTTGATGTCTCCATCATCGCAACATAGCAGCACCATACGTCATCACCAAAGATGCAGTCGAAGACTATGTCGTTGGTGTTAATCTCCTTGATGTTGATATCCACAGTGCCTGTACCAGCAGCCTCGGCCTCGGTGTGTATCTGCACAATCTCAACACCTCCGAGAAGGCTATTCTCCTGACCATCACTATAGTCCATCAATGCCGCCAAGATAAGGTAGTCGGTAGCAGATGTTACGTTCATCTGAAGACCAGGTACGTGCTCGCAAATTTTACCATTCTCCCAGTTGAAGGTGAGAGGACCCTCAAGCATAAATCCGTAGTTAACAACCCAAGCACCCGGATTTGACTGATACTGGTCGTAGGTGCGCTTGTCAACTACCGAGCAACGCCAATATTGACCCTCCTCGGCATTAATGCGGAACTTGAACGATGTTGAGCCAACCTCCAACACCTCGATAAGTTCGTCGGAGCCATTGTCGTCACCCTTGGGAACAGATGCACCAGAGAGAATACCGTTGTAGTATCCCTGGATGCTCTTTGACACTCCATCCTCCTCGTAGGTGAGCATCATATAGATTGCATAGTAGCCATTAACAACATCTACAGTTACGTAGCCATCGGTGAAGAGATATCCCTCGCCATCGGCGCTCTTTCCAGCAGGGATGTAGCCCGATGTCTCGCTGTGTATGGTAAATGGATGGTAGTTAGTGGCGAAGGTATACTGACCATAAGGGAAGTAGGTGCTCATGGTCTCATCAAGGGTATAGAAATCCAAGATGATGCGGTCGCCATTGTCGCGTACAAAGGTAACATAGTAGTTGTATGGCTCGTACCAACGACCATCCTTGGTCTTCTCGATAACGATGTTCTCAACGCCATCAATCTCTGGGAGTTCGAAGTCGTCGTTGTTATCATCATTACCACCCTGACCGCCATTGTCATCATTGT